>NZ_JAAGPP010000138.1:0-24718 GCF_017104975.1 Burkholderia sp. Ac-20344 | reverse complement strand
CTCTGCCGCACTGCGCGGCGCTAGCGTGGGCACGACGCTGCTGCTGGTCGCGTATGCGGCCGGCGCGGCGACGTCGCTCGGCGTCGCGCTCGTGATCGGCGGCAAGGTGTTTGCCGCGATGAAACGCTCGCTCGGCGCCGGCGAATGGATCAAGCGCGGGATCGGCGTGGCGCTCTTGGCCGGCGTCGGCGCGATCGCGCTCGGCCTCGATACGGGCGCGCTCGCCCAGTTGTCGACCGTCACGACGGGCGGGTTCGAGACGAAACTCATCGACCGGCTCGGCGGGCGCTCAAATGGCGCACCGGCGGCGACCGCCGCGACGGCCAATGCCACCGACAACACGAGCGGCGGCGCGATGATGGCCGCATCTGCCGATGGCGCGCAGGCCGGCGGCGGAGCGATGGCCGGCAGCGCAATGATGCGCGCAGCCGACGCGACGCCGGCCGCGCTGCCCGTCGAGGGCACGCTGCCGTCGCTCGACGGCGCGGTGCAGTGGCTGAACTCGCCGCCGCTGACGGCGGCCGGCCTGCGCGGCAAGGTGGTGCTGGTCGATTTCTGGACCTACTCGTGCATCAACTGCCTGCGCACGCTGCCGTACACGACCGCATGGGCACGCAAGTACGCGCCGTACGGGCTCGTCGTGATCGGTGTGCACGCACCCGAGTTCGCGTTCGAGCGCGACATCGGCAACGTGAAGAAGGCCGTGCACGACCTCGGTATCGGCTACCCGGTCGCGATCGACAACGGCTATTCGATCTGGCGCGCGTTCGGCAACGAATACTGGCCCGCGCACTACTTCATCGACGCGCAAGGGCGCATCCGCCATCACCACTTCGGCGAAGGCGAGTACGCGCAGTCGGAGCGCGCGATCCAGTCGCTGCTCGCCGAGGCCGGCCATCCGGAAGCGCTGAACGTGCCGATCGGGCTCACCGGCGCACCGGCGAAGGGTGCGCTCGCAGCCGCAGACACCGCGGACGTCCGTTCACCCGAAACCTATGTCGGCTATGCGCGCGCGGAGAGCTTCACGTCGCCGGGCGGCGTCGTGCGCGATGCCGCGCACCGCTACGACGCGCCGGCGCACCCCGATCTCAACGACTGGGGCCTCGCCGGCACGTGGCAGATCGGCGCCGAACGCGCATCGCTCGCCGCGCCGTCGGGACGGATCGTCTACCGCTTCCACGCCCGCGACCTGCACCTCGTGCTCGGGCCGGGGGCGAACGGCCAGCCCGTGCGCTTTCGCGTGACGCTCGACGGCGCGGCGCCCGGCGCCGCACACGGCAGCGACGTCGATGCGCAAGGCTACGGCACCGTGACCGCGCAGCGCCTGTACCAGCTGGTCCGGCAGGACGGCGCGATCGCCGACCGCACGTTCGCGATCGAGTTTCTCGATCCCGGCGTGAATGCGTATGCGTTCACGTTCGGCTGATTCCGGCCGGAGGCGGCACACCGGCGCCGCCTCCTGGCCACCCGCTTTCCAATCCGCCTTCCGAAGGAGCACACCGTGAACATCACCTCCCCCCGCGGTCCCACGTCGCAACGGCGCACGGCGATGCTGCGCCGCATCGGCGCCATCGCCGTCGCGGCCGCCGCCGTGTTCGGCTACCAGCGCATCGTCAACTCCGCCGAGCCGATGCGCACCGTGCCCGCACCGACGCTCGACGAAACGCCCGGCGCATCGCACGACGAGACGGCCGTGCTCGCCGGCGGCTGCTTCTGGGGCGTGCAGGGCGTATTCGAGCACGTGAAGGGCGTGAAGCAGGTCACGGCCGGCTATGCGGGCGGCGCGTCCGAAACCGCACACTACGCGCTCGTCGGCTCGGGGCTGACCGGGCACGCGGAATCGGTTCGCATCGTCTACGACCCGACCCGGATCACGTACGGCCGGCTGCTGCAGGTGTTCTTCTCGGTCGCGCACGATCCGACCGAGCTCAACCGGCAGGGCCCCGACGAAGGGTCGCAATACCGGTCGGCGATCTTCCCGACCACCGCGCAGCAACGCGCGGTCGCGACCGCGTACATCGCGCAGCTCGGCGCCGCACACGTGTTTCCGGCGCCCGTCGTCACGCGCGTCGAGGACTACAAGGGGTTCTACCCGGCCGAGACTTATCACCAGAACTACCTCGAGCTGCATCCCGACGCGCCGTACATCGCGTACAACGACATGCCGAAGATCGCCGGGCTGAAGCAGCGCTTCCCGGCGCTGTACCGCACCGACGCGGTACTGTGGCGCGATGCGCACTCGTGACCGGCAAGCGGCCGCGTGACGGCATGACACCCGCCGCGCGGCCGGGGCCCGGGCCGGGACCGGTGCGGCCACGCGCCGCCTTCGGCCCGGTTTGCGCTGCATCAACGAAACCGCGGCCGCCGTGCCGGGGCAAACCCGCATCGCGTCCGCCGCGGCCGGCAACTTCGCGTAGACTTCTCCAGATCCCCGCCGCATCATGCGGCGCCCGGCATCCCAGTATCCCAGTCCATCCCGGAGGCGTCCCGCATGCGCGCAGTGCCCTTCCCTGACAGCGGCACCCTTGGAGAATCCTCTTCCGGCGCGGTCGTGCGCGACCTGCGCCGCGTGCCGATTCATCCCGATCACTGGTACCCGCTCGCGTGGTCGCGCGAGCTGAAACGCGGCAAGACGCTCGGCGTGCGCTTCGCCGGCGATCCGATCGTGCTCGTGCGCACCGAATCCGGCGCCGTGTACGCGCTCGAAGATCGTTGCGCGCACCGCCAGGTGCCGCTGCACGCGGGCGTCGTGAGCGGCGAGACGCTGCGCTGCTGCTATCACGGCTGGACCTACGCGTGCGACAGCGGCCGCTGCGTCGACGTGCCGTACCTCGGCCGCGAGCGCTTGCCCAATGGCGTGCGCGCGTATCCGTGCCGCGAAGCGCACGGGCTGATCTTCGTGTTCCCGGGCGACGCGACGCTCGCCGACACACGGCCGTTCCCCGCGCTCGAATCGGCGGACGACCGCGCGTTCAAGACGCGCCGCTTCGGCCGCGAGGTCAAGTGCCACTACTCGTTCATGCACGAGAACCTGATGGACATGAACCATCAGTTCCTGCATCGCAAGCAGATGGGGCAGATGCGCGCGCGCTCGGTCGGCCGGCGCCGCGGCGACGACTGGGTCGAGGTCGACTACACGTTCGCGCGGATGGAAGGCAAGCAGCCGGTCGGCGAGGCGCTCGTGTTCGGCGCGAGCAAGAAGCCGGCCGATCAGGCCGACAAGAGCGTGATGACGGTGCGCACCGGCTATCCGTATCAGACACTGCAGATCCGTTCGAGCGAAGGCACGCTCGTGATGGACCTGTGGATCGTCTACGTACCGCTCGACGCCGAGCAGCGCACCAATCGCACGTTCGGACTGCTGTCGATCCACAAGCCCGGCATACCGTTCGCGCTCGATCTCGCGTGGCCGCTGCTCGTCTGGTTCACCGAACGCATCTTCCGCGAGGATCGCTGGATCGTCGAGCGCGAGCAGAAAGCGCACGATCGCCAGGGCGCCGACTGGAACCACGAGGTGTTTCCGGTCATCAACGAGCTGCGCGACCTGCTGCGCCAGTGCGGCGCGCGTACGGTGATCCCGATCCGCGAAGCGCGCGACGGCGCATGATGTTCGCGGCGCGCCCTCGCGCGCGCCGCTACAACCGGAACGCGCCCGGCAGCAATGCATGGGCCGTCGTGACGTCGACGGCCCCTTTCAGGTTGGCCAGGATCACTTCAATGTCGGGCGTGCCGATCTCGATGATCACCTGGCGGCACGCGCCGCACGGCGCGATCGGGCCGTCCGTGTCGCCGACGACCGCGATCCGCGCGAAATCCCCCGGACGATACCCCGCGGCGATGGCCGCAAACATCGCCGTGCGTTCCGCGCAGTTGCAGAGTCCGTAGGACGCGTTCTCGACATTGCAGCCGTGGAATATCGTCCCGTCGCGCGCCTGCAGCGCCGCGCCGACCTTGAAGCGCGAATACGGCGCATACGCGTGTTCGCGCGCCGCCTTCGCCGCTTCGATCAGTTCATGTCGTTCCATCTCGTCGTGCCTCCGTTTGTGTGCCGGGCCGCATCGGTGCGGCCGCACCCCGGCCGTCACGATACGCCCGCGACGTGAAGCGATCGCCCGTGTCCGCACCGGGCGATCGGTCAGCCGATCTGCTGATAAATGGTCGGCGGCGCGTCGCCCGTCTCGCCCAGCACGTAGCTGCGCTGGATCGCGTCCACCGCGTGCGCCGCAGCGGCGGCGTCGCGGGCATGCACGTAGCCGAGCGGCTGGCCGGCTTCGACACGCTGCCCGATTTCCGCGAGCGCCGTCAGGCCGACACTGTAGTCGATCGCATCCGCCGCGCGCGTGCGGCCACCGCCGAGTGCGACGACCGCCAGCCCGAGCGCGCGGCAATCGACCCGCTGCACCACGCCGCTCGCGCGCGACGGAACCGGCACGACCACATTCGCCCGCGCAAGATGACGCGCAGGTGCATCGATCAGGTCCGTGGGGCCGCCGAGCGCCGTCACCATCCTCGCGAAGCGCTCCGCCGCCGCGCCCGAATCGAGCGCGCGTTGCAACTTCGCGCGCGCCTCCGCGACATCGCGCGCCAGCCCGCCGGTAACGAGCAGCTCCGCCGAAAGCGCCATCGTGACGTCATGCAGGCGCGCCGGACGCGACTTGCCCGTCAGGTAGTCGATCGCGCACGCCACTTCGAGCGCATTGCCCGCGCAGGGTGCGAGCGACTGGTTCATGTCGGTGAGGATCGCGGTCGTCTTCATGCCGGCGCCGTTGCCGACGTCGACGATGCTGCGTGCCAGTTCCGCCGATTGCTCGGCGGTCGGCATGAATGCGCCGGAGCCGACCTTGACGTCCATCACGAGCCCGTCGAGTCCGGCCGCGAGCTTCTTCGACAGGATCGACGCAGTGATCATCGCGATCGACTCGACGGTCGCCGTCACGTCGCGAATCGCATAGATGCGTTTGTCGGCCGGCGCCAGCCTCTCGGTCTGCCCGATGATCGCGACGCCGATGTCGCGCACCGTGCGGCGAAACGCGTCCGTATCGGGCGTCACGTCGTAGCCGGGAATCGCGCTCAGCTTGTCGAGCGTGCCGCCGGTATGGCCGAGCCCGCGCCCCGAGATCATCGGCACGTAGCCGCCGCACGCGGCCACCATCGGCCCGAGCATCAGCGACACGACGTCGCCGACGCCGCCGGTCGAATGCTTGTCGATCACCGGCCCGCCGAGATCGAGCGCACGCCAGTCGAGCACGTCGCCCGAGTCGCGCTGCGCGAGCGTCAGCGCGACGCGCTCGTCGGTGCTCAGGTCGTTGAAATACACGGCCATCGCGAACGCGGCCACCTGGCCCTCGGTCACGCTGCCGTCGGTCACGCCGCGCACGAAAGCGGCGATCCCGTCGCGATCGAGCGGCTGCCCGTCGCGCTTTCGGCGAATGAATTCCTGCGGTAAAAACATCGTTGTTTCCCCTCGATCGGTCGGACTCTGCTGCACGGTTCAATGCAGCGAGAAGAACAGGCCGGCAATCGCCGCGCTCATCAGGTTCGACAGCGTCGCGGCCGTCAGCGCGCGCAGGCCGTGCCGCGCAACTTCCGAGCGGCGCTCGGGCGCGACCGCACTGAAGCCGCCCGCGAGAATCGCGATCGACGAGAAGTTCGCGAAGCCGCACAGTGCGAACGACACGATCGCGAGCGTCTTCGGGTCGAGCACCTGCAGGCCGGCCGCCGCAACATGCTCGCCACCCTTCAGGTACGGCGACAGGTCGCCATACGCGACGAACTCGTTGAAGATCAGCTTCTCGCCGATGAAGTTGCCGGCCAGCGTTGCGTCGTGCCACGGCACGCCGATGATCCACGCGAGCGGCGCGAACAGGTGGCCGATGATACCTACCAGCGTGATCTGCGGAAAGCCCGCGAACGCGGCCACGCCGCCGACGATGAGGTTCATCAGCGCGATGAGCCCCACGAACGCGATCAGCATCGCGCCGACGTTGATCGCGATCCGCAACCCGACCGACGCACCGGATGCCGCCGCCTCGATCACGTTGGCGGCGCGCTTGTCGTCGAAATCGAGCCCGTCGACCACGACGCGGCTCGGCTCGACTGTCGGAAACAGCAGCTTGCCGAACAGCAGCCCGCCGGGCACCGCCATGAACGACGCGGCGAGCAGGTATTCCATCTTCACACCGAGGCCCGCGTAGCCGACCAGCACCGAGCCCGCAACCGACGCCATGCCGCTCGCCATCACCGTGAAGATCTCGGCGCTCGTCATGTTCCGCACGAACGGCTTCACGAGCGCGGGCATCTCGCTCTGCCCGAGAAAGATCGTCGCCACCGCCGAGCACGCCTCGATGCGGCTCACGCCGAGCACTTTCGCGAGCGCCGCACCGAGGATCGCGACGATCCACTTCATCACGCCAACGTAGTACAGCACCGCGATCAGCGCGGTCACGAAGATGATCATCGGCAGCACGCGCAGGCCGAACACGAACCCGCCGTCACCGAACAACTGGAACATCCGGCTGTCGACCAGCCCGCCGAACACGAACGCGATGCCGTGATTGCCCATGTCGAGCACGCGATTGACGCCGTTCGCGGCCGCCGCCAGCACCGCGCGGCCCGACGGCACGAACAGCACCAGCGCGCCGATCGCCAGCTGCGTGCACAGTGCGGCGATCATGGTCCGGCCGCTCACCGCGCGCCGGTTGTTCGACAGCAGATAGGCAACCAGCAGCAGGAACAGCATACCCAGGAGACTGCGCAGAATATCCACCTCGTACTCCTTCCTCTCAATGTTGTTGGACTGTTCGGCGGGCGGCCCGGCACGCCTGCGCAACGCCGTCGGTGGATATTACTCGCCGCCATGCACGCCGACAACGCAAACAAAATGGTCGCATTTGCGCGACGTCGCGTGCTTCGTCGACTTGCTCAGTTCTTCTACGTATCTGGAGATCGGAAAGACGGGATCACGCGCAATCCGTCCCATATATTGAGAGAATTGACGGGGGCGGAGAAGAGACAGGATCGGGCCGAAGCGGTGCCCGCATGAACGGGAAAGGCGGCGCCAGCGCGCACGGAGCGTATCGTTCGAACCGGCACACCCCGCGCGATACGCACCGTTCAGCCGGCGCGCTCGACCGGATGCGGTTCGCGCAGCCGGTTCGCGATCCGCGCGGCCTCGTAGTAACTGGCTGCCGGCGGGCGCTTCAGGTAGCGGCCCGCGCCGCGCACTGCGCGCAAATCGCCGTCCGCCCACGCGAGTGCACCGCGCGTGAGCGTGTGCGTCGCGACGCCCTGCACCGTCATCCCCTCGAACACGTTGAAGTCGACCTGCTGGTGATGGGTCTTCACCGAGATCGTCTTCGTCACGGCCGGGTCCCACACGACGAGGTCGGCATCGGCGCCCACCTGCACGGCGCCCTTGCGCGGATACAGGTTGAAGATCTGCGCGGCGTTCGTCGACGTGATCCGCACGAACTCGTTCGGCGTAATGCGGCCATGATTCACGCCGTGATGCCACAGCACCGACATGCGATCCTCGACACCGCCGCAGCCGTTTGGGATCTTCGTGAAATCGTCGCGGCCCATCGCCTTCTGCGATGCGCAGAACACGCAGTGGTCGGTTGCCGTCGTATGCAGCTGCCCCGCCTGCAGCCCGCGCCACAGCGCCTCGCGATGCTCGGCCGAGCGGAACGGCGGGCTCATCACGTGCGCGGCCGCACGCGTCCAGTCCGGATCGCGATACACAGCCTCGTCGATCACCAGGTGGCCCGGCAACACCTCGCCGAACACGCGCAGCCCTTCGCTGCGCGCACGCGTGATTGCGTCAACCGCATCCTTGGCCGACACGTGCACGATATATACGGGCACGCCGAGCACTTGCGCGATGCGAATCGCGCGGTTCGCGGCCTCGCCCTCGACCTCCGGCGGCCGCGACAGCGGATGCGCCTCCGGCCCTGTCATCCCGCGTGCAAGCAGCGCCTTCTGCAGCTGGAACACGAGCTCGCCGTTCTCCGCGTGCACGGTCGGCAGCGCGCCGAGTTCGAGCGAACGCGAGAAGCTGTTCACGAGCACCTCGTCGTCGGCCATGATCGCGTTCTTGTACGCCATGAAGTGCTTGAAGCTCGACACGCCGTGCTCGCGCACGAGCGTGCCCATGTCGCGATGCACGCTCTCGTCCCACCATGTCACGGCTACGTGGAAGCCGTAATCCGCTGCCGCCTTCTCGGCCCAGCCGCGCCATGCCTGGAACGCGTCCATCAGCGGCTGCTTCGGGCTCGGGATCACGAAGTCGATGATGCTCGTCGTGCCGCCCGCGAGCCCGGCGGCCGTGCCCGTGTAGAAATCGTCGCTCGCGGTCGTGCCCATGAACGGCAGTTCCATGTGCGTATGCGGATCGATGCCGCCCGGCATCACGTACTGGTCGTGCGCGTCGACGACGGTCGCGCCGGCCGGTGCGTCGATCTGCTCGGCGATCTGCAGGATCGTGCCGCCGTCTTCCGGGGCTGCGCAGAGCACGTCCGCGCGGTAGGAACGGTCCGCATCGACCACGGTGCCGCCACGAATCAGGATTGCCATTTCGTTGCCTCCTCGTTGACTGTCGGGTGCCGCATCACATGCATCGCACGCATCCTGTGCGTCATGCACTCGCGATCTGCGCGCGCTGTCCGGCGCGCCACTTCATCCAGGTGCCGTACACGCACGACGCCAGCACGAGGCCGACGAACCACGCGTACGTGTAAAGCGTGTTGAAGAACGCCGGCACGTTCGGAAACGACGCCGGAAACGCCGTGTGCAGGAAGCCGGGCAGGTTCGGCAGCACGCCGACCGCGAGCGCGGCCAGCGCGGCCGGGTTCCAGCCGCGCGCGTAGCTGAAGCCGCCACGCTCGTCGAACAGCGCCCGCGTGTCGAGCCGCGTGCCGCGAATCAGGAAGTAGTCGACCATCAGGATCCCCGCCACGGGCCCGAGCAGCGCCGAATAGCCGACGAGCCAGGTGAAGATGTAGCCGTCCGTCGTCGCGAGGATCTTCCACGGCATCATCACGATCGCGATCGTCGCGGTGATCATTCCGCCCGTGCGGTACGAGATCGCCTTCGGCCACAGGCTCGAGAAGTCGTACGCGGGGCCGACGAGATTCGCGGCGAGGTTGCAGCACATCGTGTCGAGCGTGAGGATCACGAGCGCGATGCCCACGCCGATGCCCGTCATCCGGCTCGTCAGGTCGATCGGATCCCAGATTGCATTGCCGTAGATCACGACGGTCGCCGACGTCACGACGACCGACACCACCGACAGCAGCGCCATCGGCAACGGCAGCCCGATCGACTGCCCGATCATCTGGTCGCGCTGCGAATGCGCGAAGCGCGTGAAGTCGGGAATGTTCAGCGCGAGCGTCGCCCAGAAGCCGACCATCGCGGTCAGGCCCGGCCAGAAGGTCGCCCAGAACAGCCCGGCCTTCTTGCCGCCCGCCGCGAACTGCGACGGCGCCGACAGCATCGTGCCGAAGCCGCCCGCCTTCGACGTCGCCCACCACACGAGCGCCACGCACATCACGACCTTGATCGGCGCCGACCAGCTTTCGAGCCAGCGGATCGAATCGGTGCCGTGCCAGATGAAGTAGATCTGCAACGCCCAGAACACGAAGAAGCACGCGAGCTGCCCGAAGCCGATGCCGACGACCGGCAGTGCGGCACCATGCAACGCGTTGCCGGTCAGGATGTTCAGCAGCGTGTAGATCGCACTGCCGCCGAGCCAGGTCTGGATTCCGTACCAGCCGCACGCGACGATCGCGCGCAGCAGCGCCGGCAACTTCGCGCCCTGCGTGCCGAACGAAGCACGCACGAGCACCGCGTACGGAATCCCGTGCTTCGCGCCCGCATGGCCGATCAACAGCATCGGCACGAGCACGATCAGGTTGCCGAGCAACACGGTCATCACGGCCTGCCACGGCGACATGCCTTCCTGGATCAGCCCGGCCGCGAGCATGTACGACGCGATGTTCATCACCATCCCGACCCAGAGCGCCGCGAAGTGATACCACTTCCACGTGCGCTGCGCCGGCGTCGTCGGCGCGAGGTCGTCGTTGTACAGGCTGCCGCCCTGCGCCGCGGCGCTGTCGGGATCGGCGGGATTCGCTGCGTGATTCATCGAACTCACTCCACGAAAACGTCAGCGCCGGCATCGTCCGATGCCGGCCCGGGTGGAACGAAAAACGGAGGTGCAGGATGGCCCGCGCCGCCGGACGCCGGTCAAGCAGCCTTCTTCGCGTGCTTCTCGGGTGCCGCCGCCGCACCCGCACCCGCGTCCGCACTCGCCGGATTGTTCGGATGCGTGGTCCAGTTCGCGTAGTCGCCCGAATCGACACGCTCCATCGTGATGCACTGCTCGACCGGACACACGTGCATGCAAAGATTGCACCCGACGCATTCCGTGTCCACCACTTCGAAATGGCGCACGCCGTCCTTCGTCGCCGTGATCGCCTGATGCGACGTGTCCTCGCACGCGATATGGCACAGCCCGCACTGGATGCAGCGGTCCTGGTCGATGCGTGCCTTGATGTCGTACTTCAAATTCAGGTATTTCCAGTCGGTCACGTTCGGCACCGCGCGGCCACGGATGTCGTCGAGCGTCGCATAGCCCTTCTCGTCCATCCAGTTCGACAGCCCGTCGGCCAGATCCGACACGATCCGGAAGCCGTAATGCATCGCGGCGGTGCACACCTGCACGCTGCCGGCGCCGAGCACCATGAACTCCGCCGCGTCGCGCCATGACGAGATGCCGCCGATGCCCGAGATCGGCAGGTTCGGCGTTTCCGGATCGCGCGCGATCTCCGCGACCATGTTCAAGGCGATCGGCTTGACCGCCGGGCCGCAATAGCCGCCGTGCGTGCCCTTGCCGTCGACGGTCGGCATCGGCGCCATGTGGTCGAGATCGACCGCGACGATCGAGTTGATCGTGTTGATCAGCGACACGCCGTCCGCGCCGCCCTTGTACGCGGCACGCGACCCCATCCGGATGTCGCTGATGTTCGGCGTGAGTTTCACGAGGCACGGCAGCTTCGTGCCTTCCTTCACCCAGCGCGTGACCATCTCCACATATTCGGGTACCTGTCCGACTGCCGCCCCCATCCCGCGCTCGCTCATCCCGTGCGGGCAGCCGAAGTTCAGCTCGACCGCGTCGGCGCCCGTATCCTCGACGAGCGGCAGGATCCATTTCCAGTCGCGCTCGTTGCACGGCACCATCAGCGACACGATCAGCGCGCGATCCGGCCAGTCGCGCTTCACCTGCGCGATCTCTCGCAGGTTCACGTCGAGCGGACGGTCGGTGATCAGTTCGATGTTGTTCAGCCCCGCGATGCGCTGGCCGTTCCACTGCACGGCGCCGTAGCGCGAACTGACGTTGACGACGTGCGGATCGAGCCCGAGCGTCTTCCAGACGACACCGCCCCAGCCCGCCTCGAACGCGCGGTTCACGTTGTAGGCCTTGTCGGTCGGCGGTGCGGACGCAAGCCAGAAGGGATTCGGCGAAGTGATGCCCGCGATGGTGCAGCGAAGGTCGGCCATGTTCGGCTCCGTGAGAGTGGGGTCGTGTTCGTTGTGCTTGAGGTGCGCCGCGCGTTCACGCAGCCTTCGCATTGCGCGCCGCGAGCGCCGCGTCGATCGACGCGGCCGCGCGCTTGCCGTCCTGCACGGCCTGCACCGTGAGGTCGATGCCGCCCGTCGCCGCGCAATCGCCGCCGGCCCACACGTCGGGCCACGCGGTGCGTCCGTCCGCATCCACCGCGATGCGCGCGCCATCTGCTGTCAGCAGCGCGGCGTCGATGGCGTCCGGCACCAGTGTCTGGCCGATCGCCTTCAGCACCATGTCCGCATCGACGGTGAAGCGCTCGCCCGATGCCGCCTCGAACTCGACACCCGTCACCTGCCCGTTCGCGCCCGCCATGCGAACGGGTTTCGCGTGCGTGACGAGCGTCACGCCGCTCTTCTGCGCGAACTCGCGCTCGGCCCACGTCGCGCTCATCGCGTCCACGCCGCGCCGGTAGACCATCGTCACGCGCTCGGCGCCGAGCTTGCGGCTCTGCACCGCTGCATCGATGGCCGTATTGCCGCCGCCGATCACGACCACGCGCCGCCCGACCGGTACGTTCTCCAGCGCATCGGCCTGCCGCACCTGCTCGATGAAGTCGACCGCATTCATCACGCCGGCCAGTTGCTCGCCGTCGATCGCGAGCGCGCGCACGCCGCCGAGGCCCATCGCGAGAAACACTGCATCGTGCTGCTCGCGCAGCGCGTCGAGCGTGATGTCGCGGCCCAGCGCGACGCCGGTGTTCAGCGTGATGCCACCCACCGACAGCAGCCACTCGACTTCACGCTGTGCGAAAGCGTCGACGGTCTTGTACGCGGCGATCCCGTATTCGTTGAGGCCGCCGGCCTTCGGGCGCGCGTCGAACAGCGCGACACGGTGCCCGGCAATCGCGAGCCGGTGCGCGCACGCGAGCCCGGCCGGCCCCGCACCGACCACCGCGACATGGCGGCCCGTATCGGGCGCGCGCGTGAAGCGCACCGCGCCGGTCTCCATCGCCCAGTCGGTCGCATGCCGCTGCAGCGCGCCGATCGCAACGGGCTGCGCATCCTGGTGGTTGCGCACGCATGCGCCTTCGCACAGGATCTCGGTCGGGCACACGCGCGCACACATCCCGCCGAGCGGATTCGCCGACAGGATGTCGGTCGCGGCGCCCTTCAGGTTGCCGTTGCCGATCTTGCGGATGAAGCTCGGGATGTCGATCTGTGTCGGGCAGGCCTGCACGCACGGTGCGTCATAGCAGTAGTGGCAGCGGCTGGCGGCGGCCGCTGCGGCAGTCGGATCGAGCAGCGGTGCGATATCGGCGAATTCGCACGAGAGTTGCGTGGACGACAGGCGATGCGCGGCGATATCGCCGGTTGGCTTGGTGGTCATACGCGTTCCTTCGACTGGGTGGAGACAAAGCCGTCCCCGCCGGCTGCGAATGCGCGGTCGGGGCGGTCGTGATCAGGAATGCTACGGTCAGGCGGTACGCGGCCTGCCGGCTGCTATGGTCTGTGCGTCATGACGCCGGCTCGCATGCGCGCGACAGCATCGCGTGCAGCAGCACGTTCGCGCCGGCCTCGATCCATGCGGGCGTCGCGTCCTCGATCTCGTTGTGGCTAATGCCGTCGACACACGGCACGAACACCATCGACGTCGGCGCGACCTGCGCGAGATAGCACGCGTCGTGGCCCGCGCCCGACACGATGTCGCGATGCGAATAGCCGAAGCGGTCGGCCGCGCCGCGCACGGCTTCCACACAGGCAGGATCGAACGCGACCGGCTTGTAATAGAAAATCTGCTCGAGTGCGGTCTCGAGCCCGATATCGGCCGCGATGCGTGCCACGCCTTCGCGCAGCGCGGCATCCATCTTCGCGAGCACGGCGTCGTCCGGATGACGGAAATCGACGGTGAAGAACACGCGGCCGGGAATCACGTTGCGCGAGTTCGGATAGACCTGCATCATGCCGACCGTCGCGCAGCCGAACGGCGCATGATCGAGGCCGATCCGGTTGACGAGATCGACCACGCGCGACGCGCCGAGCAGCGCATCGCGCCGGCGCGGCATCGGCGTCGGCCCCGCATGCGCTTCCTGCCCGGTGAACGTGATCTCGTACCAGCGCTGCCCCTGTGCGTCGGTCACGACACCGATCGTCTTGCATTCCGCCTCGAGAATCGGCCCCTGCTCGATATGCAGTTCGAATGCAGCGTGCAGCTTGCGCCCGCCGCACGGCACGTCACCCGCGTAGCCGATGCGCGCCAGTTCCTCGCCGATCGTCTTGCCGTCCACATCCTTGCGCGACAGCCCGTATTCGAGCGGGAACACGCCCGCGAACACGCCGGACGCAACCATCGCAGGCGCGAAGCGCGAGCCTTCCTCGTTGGTCCAGATCACGACCTCGACCGGATGCTCGGTTTCGATGCCGTGATCGTTGAGACTGCGAATCACCTCGAGGCCGCCGAGCACGCCGTAGATGCCGTCGAAGCGGCCGCCCGTCGGCTGCGAATCCGCGTGCGAGCCCGTGACGACCGGCGCCGCATCGGCCACGCGGCCCGCGCGGCGCATGAACACGTTGCCCATCGTGTCGACCGACACCGTGCAGCCGGCGGCCTTCGCCCAGCCGACGATCAGGTCGCGGCCGGCCTTGTCGAGGTCGGTCAGCGCGAGGCGGCACACGCCGCCCTTCGGCGTCGCACCGATCTTCGCGACTTCCATCAGGCTGTCCCACAACCGCTTGCCGTCGACCTTGATCGACGTGTCGAAAGCTGCCCGTTTCACTGTTTCCGATACCGCGTCCATTCGTATCGCTCCTGTGGGGTCGGTGATGTCGTCAGCCCGGTCTGTGCCGGTGCGTGGCATACCTGTTTCGGGGCAACGCCGCCCAAGTGCGGTGCATGCCCGGTCGTTCGCGAAGATCGTCCGACGAATCCGGCTGAAGGGTCTCCGCCGCTCATCGAATCCTGTCCGATTGGACAGGTTTTAGACGATCAAAATGTCCAAATCAATGTCTTTCTTGCGTGAATGAATGGAGCGAGAAACGTGCCATCGCAACGCAGCATGGCAATGAACGCGCGATGTCGGCACACGTGCGCTCGATGCGGATCAGCGGCTAGAATGAAGCCCAACGCGGCACGCCCGCCGCGCGAGGGCAACGATGAGACATGACGAGGCGGCAACCGAAGCCACCGACAGCGACGAAACGCTCGCGCCTTTGCGGCGACGCAAGGCGCACATCCGCGAGTCCAACGAAGCGCATCTGCTCGCCTGCGCGGAGGCCGTGTTTGCGGAACGCGGGCTCGACGGCGCGAGCACCGCGATGATCGCGGAGCGCGCCGGCCTGCCGAAAGCCAACCTGCATTACTACTTCCCGACGAAGCTTGCGTTGTACCGCCGCGTGCTCGACGACCTGTTCGAGGACTGGCATCGCGCGGCCGGCACGTTCGAGGCCGACGACGATCCCGTCGAAGCAATCGGCGCCTACGTGCGCGCAAAGATGGCGCTGTCGCGGCGGCGCCCGCTCGGCTCGAAGGTCTGGGCCAACGAGATCATCCACGGCGCCGAGCACATGCAGGACATCCTGTCGGAACGTGTGAAGCCGTGGTTCGACACGCGCGTGAAGGTGATCGACGGCTGGATCGCGCGCGGGCTGCTCGCACCGATCGACGCGCACACGCTGATGTACCTGATCTGGGCGACCACGCAGCACTACGCGGATTTCGATGCGCAGATCCGCGCACTGAGCGGCAAGCGGGCGTTCACGAAGAAGGCGTTCGACGAGCGGACCGAGCAGGTCGTGCAGCTCGTGATTCGCGCATGCGGCGCGGTGTCGCCGCACGCGAAGGCGTAGCGCCGCAACGCGATCCGCCAAAAGCAAAACGGGTATCGCACAGGTTTTCCCCTGCGATACCCGTCGACTGCGTCGCAGCGTGCGTACGCTGCTTCGTGCTTCGTGCTTCGTGCGTTACACGATGCGCTCGATCGCGACCGCCGTCGCCTCGCCACCGCCGATGCACAGCGACGCGATGCCACGCTTCATGCCGTACGTTTCGAGCGCGGCCAGCAGCGTCACCATCACGCGCGCGCCCGATGCACCGATCGGATGCCCGAGCGCGCACGCGCCGCCATGCACGTTGACCTTCTCGTGCGGCAGGTCGAGATCGCGCATTGCGGCCATCGGCACCACCGCGAATGCTTCGTTGATCTCGAACAGGTCGACGTCGCGCAGGTTCCAGCCGGTTTTCTCCGACAGCTTGCGCAGCGCGCCGATCGGCGCGGTTGCGAACAGGCCCGGCTTGTCCGCGTAGGTCGAATGCCCGACGATCACCGCCTTCGGCGTGAGGCCCAGGCGCTCGGCTTCCGAGCGGCGCATCATCACGAGCGCGGCCGCGCCGTCCGAGATCGACGACGCATTGGCGGCCGTCACCGTGCCACCGTCGCGGAAGGCCGGCTTCAGCGTCGGGATCTTGTCGAGCTTGGCCTTGCCCGGCTGTTCGTCGATCGACACGACGGTTTCGGTCTTGCCCGCCTTCACGGTCACCGGCGCGATCTCCGATACGAAATGCCCTTCGGCGATCGCGCGTTGCGCGCGCGTCAGCGACGCGATCGCGAACGCATCCTGTGCCTCGCGCGTGAACTGGTACGCCTGCGCGCAATCCTCGGCGAACGTGCCCATCAGGCGGCCCTTCTCGTACGCGTCCTCGAGCCCGTCGAGGAACATGTGGTCGAGCACCTGCCCGTGACCCATCCGCATCCCCGCGCGCGCCTTCGGCAGCAGGTACGGTGCATTCGTCATGCTCTCCATCCCGCCTGCGACGGCCACGCCCGCCGAGCCCGCCAGCAGCAGGTCGTGCGCGAACATCGCGGCCTTCATTCCCGAGCCGCACATTTTGTTGACCGTGGTCGCGCCCGCCGCAAGCGGCAGCCCGGCCTTCAGCGCGGCCTGCCGCGCCGGTGCCTGGCCCTGGCCCGCCGGCAGCACGCAGCCGAACACGATTTCGTCGATACGCTCGGCCGGCACGTTCGCGCGCTCGAGCGCCGCGCGAATCGCTACCGCGCCAAGGTCGCTCGCGCTGGCTGCCGCCAGGTCGCCCTGAAAACCACCCATCGGCGTACGCGCCGTGCCAACGATTACGATCGGATCCTGAGTCGTCATGATTCGCTTCCTCCAGTGTCAGCGCGGTGCCATGCGCAACGCGCCATCGAGACGGATGACTTCGCCGTTCAGCATCGTGTTCTCGGCGATGTGGCGCACCAGCGCCGCAAATTCTTCCGGGCGGCCAAGCCGCGGCGGGAACGGCACGCTCTTGCCGAGCGCGTCCTGCACGTCCTGCGGCATGCCGGCCATCATCGGCGTCGCGAAGATGCCCGGCGCGACCGTCACCACGCGAATGCCGAACCGCGCGAGCTCGCGCGCGATCGGCAGTGTCATGCCTACCACGCCGCTCTTCGATGCCGCATACGCGGCCTGCCCGATCTGCCCGTCGAACGCCGCGACCGACGCGGTGTTGACGATCACGCCGCGCTCGCCTTCCGCGTCGGCGTCCTGCTTCGACATCGCTTCGGCGGCCAGCCGGATCATGTTGAACGTGCCGACCAGATTGATCGACACCGCGCGCGCGAAGCGGTCGAGCGAGTGCGGGCCGTCGCGGCCGACCACCTTCTCGCCCGGCGCGACGCCCGCGCAGTTGACGAGCGCGTCGATGCGGCCGAACGCATCACGCGCAGCAGCGACGGCTGCCTGCCCGTCGGCTTCGCTCGTCACGTCGGTCTTCACGAAGCGTGCGGCCGCGCCGAGTTCGTGCGCGAGGCCCGCGCCGGCCTCTTCATTGACGTCCAGCAGCACGGCCTTGCCGCCTTCCGCGATCACCATGCGCGCCACCGCGGCACCGAGGCCCGATCCGGCGCCCGTGATCAGAAAAACGCGATCCTTGATATCCATTCGCAGTCCGTACAGGTTGTGTTCAGGGTTGAGCGGCCTTTTCGGCTTCCATCTTGCGCAATACGAAGCGCTGGATCTTGCCGCTCGGGGTTTTCGGCAGCGCGTCGACGAAGTCGATCGCGCGCGGATAGGCGTGAGCGGACAGCCGCCGCTTCACGTGCAGGCTCAGTTCCTCCGCCAGCGCCGGTGTGCCGTCGAAGTCTTTCGACAGGACGACGAACGCCTTGACGATCTCCGTGCGCTCCGCGTCCGGCACGCCGATGACGGCGGCCTCGCTCACGGCCGGATGCTCGATCAGTGCGCTTTCCACGTCGAACGGGCCGATCCGGTAGCCGGACGACGTGATCACGTCGTCCGCGCGGCCGATGAAGCTCACCGTGCCGTCCGGTTCCAGCTCGACGTTGTCGCCGGTCCGGTAATAGCCGCCCGCGATCGCGGGCGTGTCCTGCTGCCAGTAGCCGTGGAACCACAGCAGCGGCGAGCGCGCGATGTCGATCGCAAGGTTGCCGGGCTCGCCGGGGCCGAGCTCGCGGCTCGCTTCGTCGAGCACCGCGACGCGGTAGCCGGGCATCGCGAAGCCGGCCGAACCGGCGTGGACGACATGCGCGAGGCCGTGGTGATTGTTCACGACCATCCCGAGTTCGGTCTGGCCATAGTGATCGTAGATCGGCGCGCCGAGCGCCGCGTCGAACCAGCGTACGACTTCCGGATTCAGCGGTTCGCCCGCGCTGCTGACCACGCGCAGCTTGCCCTTCAGCCGCGCCGCCGCGTCCGTCCCGGCCGCCATCAGCATCCGGTACGCGGTCGGCGAGCCGGCGAGGCTCGTGATCCCGAGCCGTTCGATCACGTCGTACGTGCTGTCGACCGTGAAGCTGCCTTCGTAGAGTGTCGTCGCGTGGCCAAGCAGCAGCGGGCCCGTGATCGCGTAATAAAGGCCGTACGCCCAGCCGGGATCGGCGATGTTCCAGAACCGGTCGCCGGCACGCAGGTCCACCGCTTCGCGCATGTATGCCCCGAACGCGAGCAGCGCGCGCAGCGGCACCGGCACCCCCTTCGGCAAGCCCGTCGTACCCGACGTCGACATCATCATGAACAGGTCCGCCCCCTTGCGCAGCACCGGTTCGAACGTGTCGGACTGCGCATCGAGCACCGCACGGAAATCGATGTCGCGTTCGGGCAGCGTCTCGCCCGGCTCGCGCACCGTCGCAACGGGCGGGCAATCGGCGATCTCGTCGAGCTTCGCGCGATTCGCGACGTTGGTCACGACCAGGCGCGCGTCGCTCATGCGTAGCCGGTGCTCGATCGCTTTCGGGCCGAACGCGGTGAACAGCGGCTGATAGACGGCGCCCGCGCGCCACGTGCCGAGGATCGTCGCGACGAGTTCGGGCGTGCGCGGCAACAGGCCCGCCACCACGTCGCCCGGCTTCACGCCCTGCGCGACCAGCAGGTTCGCGACGCGTGCCGACAGCGCCTTCATCTGCGCAAACGTGTAGCTGCGGTGCTGCCCGCCTGCGTCGATCCAGTCGAGCGCGATCGCGTCCGCCGATGCGTGTCGGTCGCAGCATTCCACGCACGCGTTCAGGCCGCGCTCCAGGTCGCCGTGCAGTTGCTGCGCGGCGGTCTCGATACTGAACCGGGCCACGGCGTCGGCGTAGGCCGGCACCGCCCGGGCGGTAGCTCCATCAGGCATGCGTGTCTCCTGTACGTTATGGCCGCCGGCGAGCCAGGGGCGCGACGGGGATAGTTCGATAGTAGACAGCCCATACATTGCAATCAATGACAAACCGAATCTAGAATCGTGATCGCTTTTGCCATGTCGGGAGGTTGCAGGAAAATGGGGCCGCAGATGATTTCGCCGGATTTCGTCGACGACGCGCTCGCGTGCCTGCGCCGGCAACGCATCCCGACGGAGCCCGTGCTGCGCGCCGCCGGCCTGCCGGCCGCCGTGCGCGAACCCGTCACGCCGCAGCAGTACGGCCGGCTGTGGCTCGCGATCGCCGGCACCCTCGACGACGAATTCTTCGGGCTCGCCGCGCGCCCGATGCGGCATGGCAGCTTCACGCTGCTGTGCCATGCGGTGCTGCATGCGGGCACCCTCGACAAGGCGCTGCGGCGCGCGCTGCAGTTCCTGCGCGTGGTGCTGGACGAGCCGCACGGCGAGCTCGTCGTGGCCGACGGACAGGCGCAGATCGTGCTGACGCAGACGGGCGCGCCCTACCCGGCGTTCGCGTACCGGACGTTCTGGCTGATCCTCCTTGGCGTCGCGTGCTGGCTGATCGGCCGGCGCATCCCGCTGCAACGCATCGACTTCGCGTGCCCGAGCCCCGACCAGCGCAGCGACTATCACCAGTTCTTCGGCGTGCCCGTGCATTTCGACCGGCCCGACAGCCGGCTCGCGTTCAATGCTGCGTACCTCGCGCTGCCGACGATCCGCTCCGAGCAGGCGCTGAAGACCTTCCTGCGCGGCGCGCCCGGCAACCTGCTCGTCCGCTACCGGCACGATACGGGCTGGGTCGCGAAGACGCGCGCGCAGTTGAAGACGCTACCGGCCGCCGAGTGGCCCGACTTCGATACGCTGGCCGTGCGCCTCGGCACGACACCGGCAACGCTGCGGCGGCGCCTGCGCAGCGAAGGGCAAAGCTTCGCGGCGATCAAGGACGAGCTGCGCGGCGCGCTGGCCCAGTCGCTGCTGCGCGGGAATGGGCTCAGCGTCGCGGAGATCGCGGCCGAGCTTGGCTTCACCGAACCGAGCGCGTTTCATCGCGCGTTCCGGAAATGGACAGGTACGAGCCCGGGCGCGTTTCGGCGGGACGTGCATGCGGCGGAGGCGGAGCCGGGAAGTGCGAGCGGAGCATGACGTTTTGAGTATGTCGATGAACGCCGGATCGAGCATGGCCCGTCGGCGCCGCTGGCAGACAAGCTGATCGCGTTCTATCGCGAAGCCGTGATCGACTGGCGCACGCCGCTCGCTGACGGCATGCTCGCCGCCCAGCCGGCGCTCGCACGCCAGGCGTTGCGACACGCGATCGACCAGGACGACGCGACGCTCACGGTGCAACTGACACCGCTCGTGGCGAATCTCGGCGCGGCACGCGCCGGCAGCTCGATCCCGACCGACTATGCGCTGCGGTGCAAGAAGTTTGCCGCCGCCGCGTTGCGCGAATCCGGGGCACCGGTCGCGCCGGATTCGCTGGCATCCGTATCCGGCAACGTGCCGGCCGCGCTGATGTGCGCGCTGCTCGACACCGGCGTACGACCCGATGCCGACGCGATGGCGCGCTGTATCGCCGGCGGCGGTGCCGACAGCGCGCGCCTGATCGGCACGGCACTAGCGGCGCAAGGCGTTGATGCGGCGGCCGCCTGCCGCACGGCAAGTGCAACACTGCTGCGCAAGCTCACCGCCGACATCGCCGAGGTTCGCTCCGGCAAACTCAGCCACGACCTCGGCCTCGACGGCCTAGAAGCCCACGCCGAACGCCTGCGGACATTCGTGCGGTAACGTGACGCGGACGCATCGGGAAACCCCGTCAACGCTCGCGGCAACATCCTGCAGCGGCCGCGAGAACAGCTTGCAGCCCGCGTAATGGACGAGCGACGTCAGCGACAGACCGACGATCCACGACACATCCGCACCGCCGAGCCGGCTCGCCAGTTCTCCCGTATAGAGATCGGTCGCCATGAGCGGCGCCTGCGCGACGATGCCGATGAAATACGAGCCGACGGCGATCGTATTGAAACGTCCGTAGATGCCGCCGTCCTGCCGGAAGAACGAATCGACGTCGTACTCGCCGTGACAGACGACGTAGTAGTCGACGAGGTTGATTGCGGTCCACGGCACGAGCACGTACAGCAGCATTGTCGAATGCCTCGGGGCTCGGGTCGCCGCCATTCGCATACCAGTACGGTTCGTCCACGTGCGTGATGTTCGGAATCGGCAGATCGCCCATTTTGGGCATGAACGCCATGCTGCCCAGCGATGCGCTGCCCACCGTCGATCCGTGATAGCCGTTCACGCGGCCGATCAGCACTTTCTTCTCCGGCTTGCCCATCACGTCCCAGAACCGCCGCACGGTGCGAATCGGCACTTCGTTCGATTCGGATCCCGAATTGGTATACACCACGTGACTGAAGCGATTGCCGAGCAGCGCAAACAGACGCTCCGGCAGTTCGATCACCGACGGGTGCGTCGTATGAAAGAACATGTTGTAGTAGGACAGTTCCTTCATCTGCCGCGCGGCGGCGTCGACCAGCTCCGGTCGCCCATAGCCGACGTTGGCGCACCACAGCCCGGACATGCCGTCCAGGTAGCAGTTGCCGTCGTTATCCCATAGATGGACACCTTCGCCACGCACCATCACGTGTGCGCCTTCCTCGTTCCGCGCCTTCTGGTCGACGAACGCATGCAGGTAATGCGCGGCGGCGCTGCGTTGATAGTCCTGCGTCGTACGATGCGGAAAGTCGGGGCGCATTCATAGGCGAGTCTCCGGTTCGTTTTGTGGATAAAAAGCGTTGTCGCGTTGCGCGGCGCAATCGCTCGCGGCCCGCCGCGTCGAATCAGAAACTGATCCAGGTCGTCTTGAGGCCCGTGTACTTGTCGATCGCATGCAGTGAAAGATCGCGGCCGAAGCCCGCCTGGCGGAACCCGCCGAACGGCGTCCGTGCGCGCAGCGCGTCGACCGTGTTGACGGACACCGTGCCGGCGCGCAGTCGGCCCGACACACGGTGCCCGCGCGACAGGCTGCCGGTCCATACCGATGCGGCAAGGCCATAGATCGAGTCGTTCGCGAGCCGGACGGCCTCGGCCTCGGTGTCGAATGCCATCACCGACAGCACCGGCCCGAAGATCTCCTCGCGGGCGATGGCGTCGTCGTGCTTTACATCGATGAAGATCGTCGGCTCGATGAAGTAGCCCTTGCCGTCGACGCGCGGCGCGCCTCCGCCGATCGCGAGCGTTGCGCTATCGCGGCCGCGTGCAATCCACTCGCGAACGCGCCGATGCTGTTGCTCGTCGACGATGGCGCCCATCCCGCTCGACGGATCGAGCGGATCGCCGGGCATGAACGCGGCGAATGTCCGGCCGCTTCGAGCCGGCACGCTGCGGCCGCCGATATGCGCGAGCGTTCTCGGGACGACTTGCGCCGCGAGACGTCTCCAGTCCGCGTACTGATGACTTTCTGCTGAAGCCACGTCACGATCCCGGTATCGTTTGTTTGCGTGCGATCGCATCGGCTTTCCAGTGCGATGCGACGTGACGCCCGTTGCGACATCCGGCCGACACGACATTGCGCCCGAGCCCGGCCGACCACATACTGGTCGGCCTGGGCGAACAAGGATGCGTCGATGGTGAATGTCGATCAGGGCGCCGCTTCGATCTTTGGCGTTATCGGAACGGCCGTGTCGTTGCTGGCGGCGATTCCGTACGCGCTCGCGATCTACCGGCGCACCGTTCGACCGCACCTGTTCACCTGGCTCGTGTGGTCGGTCGTCACGGCGATCGCGGCTGCCGGCCAGTTCGTCGCGGGTGCGGGGCCATCCGCGTGGTGCACGGCAGCGATTGCCGTCACATGCTTCCTGACGCTGGTGGCCAGCGTGTTTCGCGGCGAACGCGGCTGGACACGCGTCGACTGGTTTTTCCTGGTCGCGGCCTTGTCGGCCATTCCGTTGTGGATGCTGACCGACGACCCGACGATCTCGATCTGTCTGGTCACGCTGATCGAGCTTGCAGGCCTCGGCCCGACTGTCCGCAAGACGATCCGCGATCCGTGGAGCGAGAGCCTCGCGTATTTCGTGCTGTGCGTGTTCAAGTAAGCGCTGGCGTTGCTGGCACTGAGCACGTGGAGTGTCGCGATCGCGTTCTATCCGGCCGTCAACGTCATCGCGTCGATCGGCATCTGCGTGGTGATGCTGGTCCGGCGTCAATCGCTGTCGAACGCGCGATAGGCAGTATCCGTCGGCGCGGTATGTTCCTTGCTGCTGTGGCTAGCCGGCATGAGAAGAACCGCACACCTTCAGAGACGATGCGAGGCCCTGAAATGGATGCAATCCGTACAGCCATCGAACCCAGCGAAGCCGCGCTTCGTGCCGCGATGCTGGCCAACGATGTCGATGCGCTCGAAACCTTACTGGACGACGATCTGGTGTTCACCGTTCCGACCGGCCAGGTCATCTCGAAGGAAGACGACCTGGCCGCGCATCGCGCGAAGCTGCTGCGTCTCGACAGACTCGATGTGCAGGAAACGCGCGCATGCGCGATAGGCGAGATGATCCTGACCACGACAAAGGCGAGACTCGCCGGCCATTTCGACGGCACGGCGTTCGACGGTGTGTTTGCCTATACTCGGCTGTGGCGTCGATCGCGCGCCGGCTGGCGCGTCGTCGCCGGGCATGCATCGCAGGTCATGTAGCTGCGTCGAGTTCGACCTCCATTCGAGTCCGCAAGCCGCGAATCCGGAGTGGAGTCGATGGGAGCCGGACGATGCCTCGACGAAGGTGTCGACGATGACAGGAGACGAGATGCAAAAACCATTTACCGTCCGCGCTGCCCGTACCGCGGACGCGGACGCACTCACGAAACTGGCTCGCATTTCGAAGGCGCACTGGGGCTATCCGAAGGACTGGCTCGACTTGTGGCAGAGCGATCTCACGATTGCGCCCGAGACGATCGATGGGTCGATCGGCTACGTCGCGGAATCCGGAGAGGCCATCATCGGGTTCTGGGTCAGGGCGTCGTCGGAATCCGATCGCCCGACGCCCGGATGGCTGTTCGTCCATCCCGACCACATGGGCCGGGGTGTCGCTCGTGCACTGTGGGAAGAGGTCCGCAGGGAAAGCGCCACGAGAGGGATCAGAAGCTTCGTGATCGAAGCCGATCCGAATGCGGTTCCGTTCTATCTGGCGCTCGGGGCTGAAAAGATCGGCGAAAAAGAGTCGAGCGTCGTCCCCGGCAGGTCCTTTCCGATCTTGCGGATCACGATCTGATTCCAGTGGCGCCAAGCGGTAGATCGCACGAGAACGGTGGAGGCTTGAGCCGACGCATTCGACGCGCCTGTTCCGGCCAGGCCGGCCATCCCGATCCCCCATGCATTTCCGTCGCGCCAATGCAAAAACCCCCGCCTTTCGGGCGGGGGTTTCTGGCTAAGGGAGCCTGACGATTACCTACTTTCACACGGGAATCCGCACTATCATCGGCGTAGAGTCGTTTCACGGTCCTGTTCGGGATGGG
>NZ_JAAGPP010000137.1:0-25019 GCF_017104975.1 Burkholderia sp. Ac-20344 | reverse complement strand
GGCGGCCGGACATCGGCGGGTAGCGGATCGGGCAGTGCACCGTCGGCCGCCAGCACGCACGGCGCATCGGCTTCGGCGCCCGCGATGAACGCGCCGGCGGCGCCGAAATGCGCCCGCGCGACACGGCCTGACGGGTCACGTGCGCGCAGGGGCGCCGGCCGTGGCGGCCGCCGCGGCCGGTGCCGCAGGCTCGCGCCGCACCGGCTGACGCACCGGCTCGATGAACGGCAGTTCTTCGTCGCGTTCGGGGCGGTTCATCGCCTCGGCCGCTTCCTCCGGCATCGGGCGCGGCATCCTGCGCCGCACCTTCGCGCCCTGCCATGCGTTGTAGACCACGACGCCGCCCACCACGACGGCGCCCGCGCCGATCAAACCGAGTGTCAACTCGTCCATGCACGCTCCATCAGCAATTCTTGTTCGTCGGAACCGCGAACGGGCGCCCATGCGCCGCGCGAACGCGGTCCGGTTTCGTCAAACGTCAATTCTGGGCAAAACCCGCGGCAGTTTCCATGTCCACCGCGACGATCCGCGACACGCCCTGTTCCTGCATCGTCACGCCGATCAGCTGCTGCGCCATTTCCATCGCGATCTTGTTGTGCGAGATGAACAGGAACTGCGTCTTGTCGGACATCGCGCGCACGAGATTCGCGAAACGCTCGGTGTTCGCGTCGTCGAGCGGCGCGTCGACCTCGTCGAGCAGACAGAACGGCGCCGGGTTCAGCTGGAACATCGCGAACACGAGTGCGGTCGCGGTCAGCGCCTTCTCGCCCCCCGACAGCAGGTGAATCGTCGCGTTCTTCTTGCCGGGCGGCTGCGCCATCACCTGCACGCCGGCATCGAGGATTTCATCGCCCGTCATGATCAGCTTCGCCTGGCCGCCGCCGAACAGGCGCGGGAACAAGTCGCTGAAGTGACGATTGACCTCGTCGAAGGTGCCCTGCAGCAGCGTGCGGGTTTCCTGGTCGATCTTGTGGATCGCATCCTCGAGCGTCGTGATCGCGTCGATCAGGTCGGCCGACTGCGCGTCGAGGAACACCTTGCGCTCGCTCGCGGCCTTCAGCTCGTCGAGCGCGGCCATGTTCACCGGGCCGAGCGCATTGATCGCGTTATTCAGGCGCGTGACCTCGCCCTGCAGGTACGACGGCTTCAGATCGGGCGTGAGCTTCTCGCGCAGGGCTGCCTCGTCGACCTCGGCCGTCGTCAGCTGCTCGGCGAACTGCTCGACCGACAGGCGCGCGGCCTGCTCCTTCAACTGCAATTCGGTGATGCGGTCGCGCAGCGGCTGCAGCGAGCGCTCGGCGACGAGCCGCTGCTCGTCCGACGCACGCAGCTTCGCGGTCAGGTCGTCGAGTTCGATCCGCGCGGCCTGCAGCGCCTCTTCCTTCACTGCGCGAATCTCGAGTGCGTCCTGCAGGCCGGTGTGCGCGGTCTGCTCGTTGATCGTCTCGAGCTCTGCGCGCGCGTCTTCCAGCGACGCGGCAACGCGCTCGCTCTGTTCGTGCGCGACCTGGATACTGCGCTTGAGCTCGTCGATCCGGGTCACCGCGTTGCGCGCGGCGAAGCGCGCGTCGTTCGCGCCGCGCTCCAGGTCGCGCGCTTCCTGACGCGCCTGCGTCAGCGACTCGTCGAGCGCTTCGAACGCGAGCTGGTTGTCCTCGTAGCGTGCCTGCAGTTCCGCGAGTTCGCCGTCGAAACGCTCGAAATTCGCTTCCGACTCCGCGCGCATCGCACGCTGCTCTTCGATCTGCGCGCCGATTTCCTCGAGTTCCTCGCGGATCTGCGTGCTGCGCTGCGTGTATCGTTCGTGCGCCTGCGCAAGCTTCAGCACGTCCATCTGCAGTGCGTGCACGCGCTGCGTCGCCCGCTCGGCCTGTGCGCGCACGTCGCCGAGCGCCTGCGTGGCCTGCGTGTGCGCGGCTTCCGCGCGCACGGCGGCCGTGCGCGCCTCGTCGGCAAGCAGCGCCTGCGCACGCACCTGGCGTGTCAGGTTTTCGATTTCCTGCTGGCGGGCCAGCATCCCGGCCTGCTCCGAATCGGCTGCGTAAAGCTGCACGCCGACACGCGTGACGATATGGCCGGCCTTGACGACGAACGCGCCGCCTGCCGGCAGTTGCGCGCGCGTCGCAAGCGCCTGCGCGACGTCGTCGGCGACATACACGTTGCCGAGCCAGTCGTTCAGCACCGCGCGGATGCCCGCATCGTCGATGCGCACCAGCGACAGCACCGGACGCAGCCCGGCCACGGCCGCGGGCGGTTCGCCGGCCGCGGGCGGCGCGTAGAACGCAAGCTTGGCGGGCGGTGCGTCGGTGGCAAAAGCCTTCACCCAGTCGAGATTCGACACTTCGAGCGCGGCGAGGCGCTCGCGCAGCACAGCTTCGAGCGCGGCTTCCCAGCCCGCTTCGACATGCAGCTTCTTCCACAGACGCGGCAGCGCGCCAAGCTCGTGCTTGTCGAGCCACGGCTGCACCTTGCCTTCGGTCTGCACGTTTTCCTGCAGTTGCTTCAGCGCGGCGAGACGCGCCTCGAGCTGGTGGATCTGCGCGGCTTCGGCCTGCACGCGCTCCTGCGCGGCGCGGCGTTCGCCATCGAGGCGCGGCACCGTTTCCTGCGCGTCGGCCAGGCGCGCCTGCGCTTCGGCAAGGATCTCTTCCTGCTCGGCCAGCTGCATGCGCAGCTCTTCGAGCTGGGCCTCGTCCGGTGCGTCGAGCCCGCCCGCTTCGCTCTTCAGGCGCTCGTGGCGCTGCTGAAGCCGCTGGAGCTGCTGGTCGGCATTGCGCTGGTGCGCGGCTTCGAGCTTCAGCGACTGTTCGGTCTGCGCGATCCGCGCGCGCTCGTCGTTGAGCTGCGCCTGCGCATCGCGCCATTTCGCTTCGAGCGCCGGCAGCGCGTCGTGCTTCGCGGCGGCGTTGTCTTCGGCGAGCGCGGCCTTCTCGTCGGCCATCGCGCGCGCTTCTTCGGCGTCCTCGAGCTCGTCCTGCGCCTTCTCGGCCTGCGCGCGCCATTGCTCGCGCTGCGCATTCAGCGCGGCGATCTGCGCCTGCACGCGATTGCGAGATTCGACGATGAACTTGATCTCGGCTTCGAGGCGGCTCACCTCGGCGTTCGCCTCGTAGAGCGAACCCTGCGCGCCCTGCATCGCGTCGCTCGCCGAGTAATGCGCAACGCGCAGCGTCTCGAGTTGCGCCTCGACCTCGCGCAGCTTCGCCGTCTGCGCCTCGAGGTCGATCTGCGCCTGCTCGATCGCGCGCTGCTGCTTCTGCTGCTCGCCGGCGGCCTCGTTCTTGCGCAGCAGCCACAACAGCCGCTGCTTCTCCTCGCCGTCGGCGACGAGTTCCTTGTACTTGGTCGCGACGACGGCCTGCGCCTCGAGCTTCTCGAGGTTCGCACCGAGTTCCCGGACGATGTCCTCGACGCGCGTCAGGTTCTCGCGCGTGTCGTGCAGGCGGTTTTCGGTCTCGCGGCGGCGTTCCTTGTACTTCGACACGCCGGCGGCTTCCTCGAGGAACACGCGCAGCTCTTCCGGCTTCGCCTCGATGATCCGCGCGATCATGCCCTGCCCGATGATCGCGTACGCACGCGGCCCGAGGCCGGTACCGAGGAAGATGTCCTGGATGTCGCGGCGGCGCGCCGGCAGGTTGTTGATGTAGTAACTCGACGTGCCGTCGCGCGTCAGCACGCGCTTCACGGCGATCTCGCCGTACTGGCCCCACTGGCCGGCCGCGCGGCCGTCGGAGTTGTCGAAGATCAGTTCGACGCTGGCCCGGCTGCCGGGCTTGCGGGCGGTCGAGCCGTTGAAGATCACGTCCTGCATCGACTCGCCGCGCAGCTCGGACGCGCGCGACTCGCCGAGCACCCAGCGCACGGCGTCGATGATGTTGGACTTGCCGCACCCGTTCGGGCCCACCACGCCGACAAGCTGGCCCGGAACCTGGAAATGCGTGGGATCGACAAAGGATTTGAAGCCAGCGAGTTTGATCGAGCTCAGACGCACGGCGGTATCGGATGTGAAGAAGGTGTGAAACGGACGGAGCCGCACTGCGCGAGGCCGGACGGCCCAAGCGCGCGGTGCGCCCCGGAATTCAAAAACGGGGCCGCGCGCATACAGCGTTGGGCCCCGCAAACGGCTTCCATCATACCATCGCGCGTGCGCCGTCCCGACCGTCGCCGGGTTTGTCCGGTGCCGGCGCGGCACGATGGACCCGGCTCGACAGCAACGTCGCCAGCACGATGCACGCGCCGCCCGCCCACTCGCGCGCGGTCGGCAGCTCGTTCGCGAACACCCATGCCGACAGCGCGGTGATCACGATTTCGAACAGCATGATGATCGACGCCCGGTTCGCCGGCACGCGCGCCAGCCCGTATTGCACGAGCAGGTTGTTCGACGCCATCGTCACGCCGATCGCGACGATGATGAGCGCGGCCGTGCCGAGGTGGCCGCCCGCCGGCGCAGCCGGGATCCCCTCGAACAGCGACGCGATCGCGCCGAACACGGCCGCGCCGCCGAACAGCGTCGCGGTACGCATCTCCGCGCGCATCTCCGGCAGCTCGCGGCTCGCCTTGATCACGAGCACGTTGCTCATCGCGAAGCTCAACCCGGCCGCGAGCCCGGCCCATTCGGCCGGGGTGGCCGGCAGCGGCAGGCCGAGCGCCGGCGACCACAGCATCAGCATCGCGCCGCCGATCGACAGCGCCGCGAGCCCCGCGCCGGCCCAGGTCAGCCGCTCGCGCAGCAGGAAGTGCGCGTAGATCGCGGTCCACGCGGGGGTCAGGTAGAACAGCAGCATTACGCGCAGCACCTCGCCGTGGATCGTGCCCCACACGAACCCGAGGTTCGTCACACCGGCCGTCACCGCGATGCCGGGCAACACCCAGTGCCAGCGAAGCGTCGAGATCGTGCGGTGTCGCGCAACGATCACGAACAGGAAGGCGACGAGGCTCGTCAGCGCGCTCGCCAGCGTGCCCGTCACGCCGAGCGACGCGAGGATCCGCAGCGGATACCAGATCAGGCCCCACACCGACGCGCCGATCAGGATGGCCAGCGTCGGCAGGCTGCCGCGTACCGCGTTGTTCATTTGGTTCAATACCCTTTATTCGACCGGCCCGGCCGCCGTTCCGGCAGGCCGTGACCGCATTCCGTCACGCTATAATCGTCCGTTGCGACCCGCGCGCCATCGGCGCCCGTTCGCAGCCGCGCGGCGCGCCCGCCGCTTCTTTCGCTCCAACCGGCCGCGATGGCCGCTTCGCCCGTGAACCCTCGACTCGACTCGCTCCAGCCCTATCCCTTCGAAAAGCTGCGCGCCCTGTTCAAGGACGTGACGCCCTCCGGCGCCCTCAAACCGATCAGCTTCGGCATCGGCGAGCCAAAACACGCGACCCCGGCGCTGATCCGCGACGCCGTGGTGGCGGCGCTCGACGGTCTCGCGTCGTACCCGGCCACCGCCGGCTCGGACGCGCTGCGCACGTCGATCGCGCACTGGCTCGAGCGCCGCTACGGGCTGCCGGCCATCGATCCGGCCACGCAGGTGCTGCCCGTGTCGGGGTCGCGCGAGGCGCTGTTCTCGCTCGCGCAGACGGTGATCGACGCGCGCCCGTCGGAACAGGGCGAGAAGGCGATCGTACTCTGTCCGAATCCTTTCTATCAAATTTACGAAGGCGCGGCGCTGCTGGCCGGTGCCGAACCCTATTTCGCGAACAGCGACCCGGCCCGCAATTTCGCGTGCGACTACGCGTCCGTGCCCGACGCAGTCTGGGCGCGCACGCAACTGCTGTACGTGTGCTCGCCGGGCAACCCGACGGGCGCCGTGCTGACGCTCGACGACTGGCGCGAGCTGTTCGCGCTGTCCGACCGCCACGGTTTCGTGATCGCGTCCGACGAGTGCTATTCGGAAATCTATTTCGACGAAGCGGCGCCCCCGCTCGGCGGCCTCGAGGCCGCGCACCGCCTCGGCCGCGGCTTCGAGCGGCTCGTGATGCTGTCGAGCCTGTCGAAGCGCTCGAACGTGCCGGGCATGCGCTCTGGCTTCGTCGCCGGCGACGCGGCGCTGCTGAAGAAATTCCTGCTGTACCGCACGTACCACGGCGCGGCGCTGTCGCCGGTCTGGCAGCACGCGAGCATCGCCGCGTGGAACGACGAGGCGCACGTGCGCGAGAACCGCGCGCTGTACCTGCAGAAGTTCAATACGGTCACGCCGATGCTCGCCGACGTGATCGACGTGAAACTGCCCGACGCGGCGTTCTATCTGTGGGCCAACGTGTCGCGCACCGGGCTGTCGGACACCGAGTTCGCCCGCCGCCTGTACGCCGACTATAATGTGACGGTTCTGCCCGGCTCGTACCTGGCGCGCGATGCGCACGGCACGAATCCGGGCCGCGATTTCATCCGGATCGCGCTCGTCGCGGGCACCCCCGAATGCGTCGAGGGCGCGCAACGCATCGTCGATTTCTGCCGGTCTCTCGCGCGGTAATCGTCCATCCGATCAATTCATCCATCTCCTGCGAAAACGAACATGTCGCAACAACTTCAGCAAATCATCGATACCGCCTGGGACAACCGCACCGAGCTCTCGCCGAAGGCCGCACCGGCCGACGTCCGCGAAGCCGTGGCGCACGCGATCGAACAGCTCGACAAAGGCGCCCTGCGCGTTGCCGAGAAGATCGACGGCAACTGGACCGTGCACCAGTGGCTGAAGAAGGCCGTGCTGCTGTCGTTCCGCCTGGAGGACAACGCGCCGATGCCCGCCGGCGGCTACTCGCAGTTCTACGACAAGGTGCCGTCGAAGTTCGCGAACTACACGGCCGAGGATTTCGCCGCGGGCGGCTTCCGCGTCGTCCCGCCGGCCATCGCGCGCCGCGGCTCGTTCATCGCGAAGAACGTCGTGCTGATGCCGTCGTACACCAACATCGGCGCGTACGTCGACGAAGGCACGATGGTCGACACGTGGGCAACGGTCGGTTCGTGCGCGCAGATCGGCAAGAACGTGCACCTGTCGGGCGGCGTCGGCATCGGCGGCGTGCTCGAGCCGCTGCAGGCGAACCCGGTCATCATCGAAGACAACTGCTTCATCGGCGCGCGCTCGGAAGTCGTCGAAGGCGTGATCGTCGAGGAGAACTCGGTGATCTCGATGGGCGTGTACCTCGGCCAGAGCACGAAGATCTACGACCGCGAGACGGGCGAAGTCAGCTACGGTCGCATCCCGGCCGGCTCGGTCGTCGTCGCCGGCAACCTGCCGTCGAAGGACGGCTCGCACAGCCTGTACTGCGCGGTGATCGTCAAGAAGGTCGACGCCAAGACCCGCGCGAAGGTCGGCCTGAACGAGCTGCTGCGAGGCGACTGATGGCGAAGCCGCACACCGTGGTCGTCTACGGCATTCCGAACTGCGACACCGTGAAGAAGGCCCGCGTGTGGCTCGACGATCACGGCGTCGAATTCGAGTTTCACGACTTCAAGAAGCTCGGTGTCAGCGTGCCGCTGCTTGAAGACTGGCTGAAGGACGTGTCGCTCGACGCGCTCGTGAACAAGCGCGGCACGACGTGGCGCGGCCTGGACGACGCGATGAAGGCGGCCGCCGAAACGAAGGCCGGCGCGGTCGCGCTGATGATCCACAAGCCGTCGGTCATCAAGCGCCCCGTGCTCGTGGTCAACGGCCGCGTGAAATCGCTCGGCTTCGTGGCCGATCAATATGCGGCGCTGTTTGCCGCATAGGGCTGCCCGCGCTGCGCCTGTCGGCGCAGCCCGACGTCTTGTCGCTGCCGGCCACCGCGCCGGCATTTTTTATCGAAAGTGGTCCGAACCATGTCCGCCACCCTAGCCCTTACCGAACAGCTGATCGCCCGCGCGTCCGTGACGCCCGACGACCAGCATTGCCAGCAGATCATGACCGAGCGCCTCGCCGCGCTCGGCTTCGAATGCGAGACCATCGCGTCGCACGGCGTGACCAACCTGTGGGCCGTCAAGCGCGGCGCCGACGGCCGCGATGGCAAGCTGCTCGCGTTTGCGGGCCACACCGATGTCGTGCCGACCGGCCCGCTCGAGCAGTGGAGCTCGCCGCCGTTCATCCCCGCCCATCGCGATGGCAAGCTGTACGGCCGCGGCGCGGCCGACATGAAGACGTCGCTCGCGGCGTTCGTCGTCGCGTCCGAGGAATTCGTCGCGGCCCATCCCGCCCACCGCGGCACGATCGCGTTCCTGATCACGAGCGACGAGGAAGGCCCGGCCACCGACGGCACCGTGAAGGTCGTCGAGCTGCTCGAAGCGCGCGGCGAACGCATGGACTACTGCATCGTCGGCGAGCCGACGTCGACCAACGCGCTCGGCGATGTCGTGAAGAACGGCCGCCGCGGCTCGATGTCGGGCGAACTGGTCGTCAAGGGCGTGCAGGGTCACATCGCGTATCCGCACCTCGCGAAGAACCCGATCCACCTGCTCGCGCCGGCGCTCGCCGAGCTCGCCGCCGAGCAATGGGACGAAGGCAACGAATACTTTCCGCCCACCACCTGGCAAGTGTCGAACCTGCACGCCGGCACCGGCGCGACCAATGTGATTCCCGGCCACGCCGACCTGCTGTTCAACTTCCGCTTCTCGACGGCCAGCACGGTCGAGGGCCTGCAGGCCCGCGTGCACGCGATCCTCGACAAGCACGGCCTCGAATACACGCTGAAGTGGTCGGTGAGCGGCCTGCCGTTCCTCACGCCGCGCGGCGAGCTGTCGGGCGCGCTGGAAAACGCGATCCGCGCCGAGACCGGCATCACGACCGAGCTGTCGACGACGGGCGGCACGTCGGACGGCCGTTTCATCGCACGCATCTGCCCGCAGGTGATCGAATTCGGCCCGCCGAACGGCAGCATCCACAAGATCGACGAGCACATCGAAGTGCGCTTCGTCGATCCGCTGAAGAACGTGTACCGCCGCGTGCTCGAACAACTGATCGCCTGATGGAGCCTCGCATGACGACACCTTTTGCCACTGTTCGCGACCTGCTGCGCTATGCGGTCACACGCTTTTCGAAGGCGAAGCTCGCGTTCGGCCACGGCTCCGACAATGCGTACGACGAAGCGGCCTACCTCGTGCTGCGCACGCTCGACCTGCCGCTCGACACGCTCGAGCCGTTCCTCGACGCGCGGCTGCTGCCCGACGAAATCGCGGCCGTGCTCGCGGTGATCGAACGGCGCGCGACCGACCGCGTGCCGGCCGCGTACCTCACGCATGAAGCGTGGATGCATGGCCACCGCTTCTACGTCGACGAACGCGTGATCGTGCCGCGCTCGTTCATCGGCGAACTGCTCGACGACGGGCTGCAGCCGTACGTCGCCGATCCCGAGCAGGTCGGCGCGGTGCTCGAGCTGTGCACGGGCTCCGGCTGCCTCGCGATCCTCGCGGCGAGCGCGTTCCCGAACGCCGAGATCGACGCGGTCGACCTGTCCGACAAGGCGCTCGAAGTCGCCGAGATCAACGTGCGCGACTACGGCCTCGAAGACCGCATCGCACTGCATCGCGGCGACCTCTACGCGCCGCTGCCCGCGTTCCGCACCGACCCAGGCTCGCGCTATGACGTGATCCTGACGAACCCGCCGTACGTGAACGCGTCGTCGATGGCCGCGCTGCCGCCCGAGTACCGGCACGAGCCGGAGATGGCGCTCGCGGGCGGCGACGACGGAATGGACATCGTGCGACGCATCGTCGCCGAAGCCCATCGCTGGCTGCACGACGACGGCGTGCTGGTCGTCGAGATCGGCAACGAGCGCGAACACGTCGAAGCCGCGTTCGGCGGCCTCGAACTCACGTGGCTGCCCACCAGCGCGGGCGACGACGCCGTGTTCCTGATCCAGGCGTCGGACCTGCCGCGCAAGGCCTGAGCCTTTCCGGCTCGCCCACCGTGCGGTGCACCGTTGCGCCGCACGGTTGGGTAAGATGCGCGTAGGCGGCCGCCCGGCCGCACGACCTCAGGAGTCCGTCACGCGCCCATGACCCTCGACTGGCTACATCTCGGCAGCCTGATCCTGACCATCCACGTGCTCGGGATCGTCGCGGCGTGCCACGCGATCTTGAACACGCGCACGTCGCAAGGCGCGATCGCGTGGGCCGTCTCGCTCGCGGCCATGCCTTACCTGACGCTCATTCCGTACCTGTTCCTCGGCCGCAGCAAGTTCTCCGGCTACGTCGACGCCCGGCGCCACGAACTGGAAATGTTGCGCATGCACACACCGCGCTCGCCCTGGCTCAGCACCGACGCAACCGACGGGCCGGCCGCCGACGCAATCGGCCAGGCCGCGGTGCTCGCCCTGACGCGGCTCGGTGGCATGCCGTTCCTCGGCGGCAATTCGGTGCGCACGCTCGTGAACGGCGACGCGACGTTTTCGGCGATCCTGGCGGCAATCGACGCCGCGCGCGATTACGTGGTGGTGCAATTCTTCATCGTGCGCGACGATGCGCTCGGCCGGATGCTGCGCGACTCGCTGCTCGCGCGCGCGGCAGCCGGCGTGCGCTGCTGCCTGCTGTACGACAGCATCGGCAGCTTCGACCTGCCGCACAGCTACGTCGATACATTGCGCCGGGGCGGCGTCGAGGTTCATCCGTTCGCGACCAACCGGAAGTTCGTCAACCGCTTCCAGCTCAACTTCCGCAACCACCGCAAGATCGTCGTCGTCGACGGCAATTGCGCATTCGTCGGCGGCCACAACGTCGGCGTCGAGTATCTCGGCGCGAAGCCGCGCCTGTCGCCGTGGCGCGACACGCACATCGAGATCCGCGGCCCGGTGGTTGCGAGCATCCAGTACGTGTTCGCCGAGGACTGGCACTGGGCAACGCAGAAGCTGCCGCCGCTCGCGCTGCCGCCGCCCGCGCAGCCCGGCGACAACATGCATTGCCTCGCGGTGCCGATGGGGCCGGCCGACAAGCAGGAGACGGGCTCGCTATTCTTCGTCGAGGCGATCAACGCCGCGCGCGAGCGGGTCTGGATCACCTCGCCGTACCTCGTCCCCGACGAAGCCGTGATCTCCGCGCTGAAGCTGGCCGTGATGCGCGGCGTCGACGTGCGCATCCTGATCCCGAGCCGGCGCGATCACTACGTGGTATTCGAAGCGTCAAAGCTGTACGCGCGCGATCTGGTCGATGCAGGCGTCAAGGTGTTCCGCTACCGGCCCGGCTTCCTGCACCAGAAGGTCGTGCTGATCGACCGCATCGCGGCGGCGATCGGCAGCGCGAATCTCGACAACCGCTCGTTCCGTCTCAATTTCGAAATCATGGTACTGACCGTCGACCGCACGTTCGCCGACGAGGTCGAGACGATGCTCGATGCCGACTTCGCGCAGGCGTACGAGGTCGATGCGAACGAATACCGCCAGTCGCCGGCCTGGCGGCGCATCGCGATGCACGTCGCGCGGCTGTTCGCGCCGATCCTGTAACGGCCGCGATGGCGGCGGCGTCCGTGCGATCCGCACCGGCGCCGCGAACGCCGCCGGCAGCCGTCACAGCAGCTTGTCGATATCCGCGGCGATTTCGTCCGGCTTGGTCGACGGCGCATAGCGCTTGACGATGCGCCCTTCGCGATCGATCAGGAATTTCGTGAAATTCCACTTGATCGCCTTGAGGCCGAGAATGCCGGGCGCCTCGTCGGTCAGGTAGCGGTACAACGGATGCGCATGGTCGCCCTTCACGTCGATCTTCGCAAACATCGGGAACGTGACGCCGTAATTGCGCTCGCAGAACGCGCCGATCTGCGTGGCGTCGCCGGGCTCCTGCTTGCCGAACTGGTTGCACGGGAAGCCGAGCACATAGAAGCCGCGCGCCGCGTACTGGTCGTACAGCTTCTGCAGGCCCGCGTACTGCGGCGTGAAACCACACTCGCTCGCAGTGTTGACGATCAGCAGCACCTTGCCGCGATAGGCGTCGAGCGAGGCCGGCGCACCGGCAAGCGTCTCTGCGCTGAACGAATACAGGGTGGACATCGGGCACTCCTTTAACGAAACCGGATCGACGTGGAGTCTAGGCGAAATTGCCCCGTTGCGGCATCCGCCGAACGGCCAATGCCCGGCGCAAGCGACGCGCAGTCTAGAATAGCGGTTTTGGCCAGTCATTTCCGCCGTGATCCGTTTCAATCAGTTCAGCCTTGCGCGCGGCACCAAGCCGCTGTTCGAGTCGACCTCCTTCGTGCTCAATCCCGGCGAGAAAGCCGGCCTGATCGGCGCGAACGGCGCCGGCAAGTCGACCCTGTTCTCGGTCCTGCGCGGCGAGCTGCACTCGGACGGTGGCGATTTCTCGATGCCGCCGTCGTGGCGCATCGCCCATGTGTCACAGGAAACGCCCGCCGTCGACCGCTCGGCGCTCGACTACACGCTCGACGGCGACGCGGCACTGCGCGAGATCGAGGCGCGCATCGCCGCCGCGTCCGCCGCGCATGACGGCGCCGCCGAAGCCGACGCGCACGCGGCGTTCGCCGACGCCGACGGCTACACCGCGCCTGCCCGCGCCGAGGCCCTGCTGCTCGGCCTCGGCTTCACGCTCGCGCAGACGCGCGAATCCGTCGCCAGCTTCTCCGGCGGCTGGCGCATGCGCCTGAATCTCGCGCAAGCGCTGATGTGCCGCTCCGACCTGCTGCTGCTCGACGAACCGACGAACCACCTCGACCTCGACGCGATCGTCTGGCTCGAAGACTGGCTGCACCGCTACCCCGGCACGCTCGTCGTGATTTCGCACGACCGCGAATTCCTCGATTCGATCTGCAACGTCACGCTGCACCTGGAAAACCGCCTGGTGAAGCGCTACGGCGGCAACTACTCGCAGTTCGAAGTACTGCGCGCGCAGCAACTGGCGCTGCAGCAAAGCGCCTACGAGAAGCAGCAGAAGACGATCGAGCACCTGCAGAGCTTCGTCGACCGCTTCAAGGCCAAGGCCACCAAGGCCAAGCAGGCGCAGAGCCGGATGAAGGCGCTCGAGAAGATGGAGCTGATCGCGCCGGCGCACATCGCGTCGCCGTTCACGTTCGAATTCCGCACGCCCGATGCCGCGCCGAACCCGATGATGGTGATGGAAGACGTCCGCTGCGGCTACCACGCCGACGGCGGCGCGGAAATCCCGATCGTCGAGCGCGTCGCGCTGTCGATCCAGAACGGCCAGCGCATCGGCCTGCTCGGCGCGAACGGCCAGGGCAAGTCGACGCTGATCAAGACGCTGGCCGGCACGCTCGCGCCGCTGTCGGGGCACGTCCGCGACGGCAAGGGGCTGACGATCGGCTATTTCGCGCAGCACCAGCTCGAAACGCTGCGTGAAGACGATTCCCCGCTCGCGCACCTGGCGCGGCTCGCGCCCGACACGCGCGAGCAGGAACTGCGCGACTTCCTCGGCGGCTTCAACTTCTCGGGCGACATGGCGACCACCCCGGTCGGGCCGTTCTCGGGCGGCGAAAAGGCACGCCTCGCGCTCGCGCTGATCATCTGGCAGAAACCTAACCTGCTGCTGCTCGACGAACCGACCAACCACCTCGACCTCGAAACGCGCCACGCGCTGACGATGGCGCTCGCGCAGTTCGAAGGCACGCTGATCCTCGTCTCGCACGACCGCCACCTGCTACGCGCGACGACCGACCAGTTCATGCTGGTCGCGAAGCACCGGCTGCAGCCGTTCGACGGCGACCTCGACGACTACCGCGACTGGCTGCTGCAGCACGCGGCCGAGCAGCGTGCGGCAGCAAAGGCCGACAGCTCGGCTTCGTCGGGCGCGGGCGCCGCGGCCAACCGCAAGGACCAGAAGCGTCAGGCTGCCGAGGAACGGCAGCGCCTGTCGGTGTTGAAGAAGCCGTTGCAGACGCGCATCACGAAGCTCGAAAAGGAAATGGAGACGCTGCACGCGGAGAAGGCGCGTCTCGACGCATTCGTCGCCGATCCGGCGAGCTACGAAGCCGAGCGCAAGACGGAACTGACCGATGCGATCCGCAAGCTCGGAGACGTCAACACGCGTCTCGAAACGGTCGAGGCCGACTGGCTCGCCGTGCAGGAAGAACTCGAGCAGATCGGCTGAACGCCGTCGCGGCGCAGCCGGCCGATACGCCGATACGCCGATACGCCGGCCCGGCGTGCCGGCTGCCTCGGCGCCGCGGCACCCTGGTATCGCGGCCCCTCGACCGACCATCTGGCCCTCGGCGGGCCCAGATGCGACAAGGCCGGGCGCGCCGGCCCGGCCTGTTCATTCATTACCATCGTCACCCGGTTCACCGGCTGCTCGCCGAGCCGCCGGCTCAGCGTCGCGGCAACGTGTCGCGCGGCATCTGCTCGTCGTCGCCCATCAGGTGCCGGCGCCCTTCGGTCGGCCGCCTGATCGCCGCGGCGACTTCCGCTTCCGTCACGTCCTCGGACACGACCTTGCGCGCCAGGCGCCCCTCCTCGTCGATCCATTCGACGATCCGGCATCCGCCGCCCCAGGGTTGGCGAATCGGCTCCGACACGCGGCAGCCACGCAGGTTGTAAAGGCGTCCGCTCGGCGCTTCCCCGTACGATTTCAACATAGGTTCCCTTCGCATTGCGCGGTTCGACAATCCGGCAAAGGATAGGGAAAAGCGATGTCCCGCGGGTTACAGAGCCCTACATTTTCTTTACAGCGAATTACGCGACAGATCGCCCACAGGCACGGCCCGTACGCGTGCCAGACCGGTCACTCGAGATCGCGCACGCGGTCGATCGCCTGTTCGAGCCGATCGACGGCCATCACGTTCAGCCCTTCGATCGGCTGCTTCGGCGCATTCGCCTTCGGAATCAGCGCGGACGTGAAACCGAGCTTCGCGGCTTCGCGCAACCGCTCCTGCCCGCGCGGCGACGGCCGGATCTCGCCCGCCAGCCCCACTTCGCCGAACACGATCAGCCCTTTCGGCAACGCCTTGTTGCGCATCGACGAATGGATCGCGAGCAGCACCGCGAGGTCGGCGGCCGGCTCGGTGATCTTCACGCCGCCGACCGCATTGAGGAAGACGTCCTGGTCGAAGCACGCGATGCCCGCGTGCCGGTGCAGCACTGCGAGCAACATCGCGAGCCGGTTCTGCTCGAGGCCGACCGCGAGCCGGCGCGGATTCGGCACGTGCGCCGTATCGACGAGCGCCTGGATTTCGACGAGCAGCGGGCGCGTACCCTCCTGCGTGACGAGCACGCACGAGCCGGGCACGACCTGCTCGTGCTGCGACAGGAACAGCGCGGACGGATTCGCGACGCCGCGCAGCCCGCGCTCGGTCATCGCGAACACGCCGAGTTCGTTGACCGCGCCGAAGCGGTTCTTGAACGCACGCACGAGCCGGAACGACGAATGCGTGTCGCCTTCGAAGTACAGCACCGTGTCGACGATGTGTTCGAGCACGCGCGGGCCGGCCAGGTTACCTTCCTTCGTCACGTGCCCGACCATGATGATCGCGGTGCCCGACTGCTTCGCGATGCGCGTGAGCTGCGCCGCGCACTCGCGCACCTGCGCGACGGAACCCGGCGCCGACGTGAGCGCCTCCGAATAGACGGTCTGGATCGAGTCGATGACGGCCACGTCCGGCCGTTCCGAGTCGATCGCAGCCTGGATCTTTTCGAGCTGGATCTCGGCGAGCAGCTTCAGCTCGGCCGCCGGCGTGCCGCCGTCGAGCAGCGCAAGCCGTTGCGCACGCAACGCGATCTGCGCGGCCGACTCCTCACCGCTGATATAGAGCGCACGCCGCTCGCTCGCGATGTCAGCGAGCGACTGCAGCAGCAACGTCGATTTGCCGATGCCCGGGTCGCCGCCGATCAGCACCACGCCGCCGGCGACCAGCCCGCCGCCGAGCACGCGGTCGAATTCGCCGATGCCGGTCGAGAAGCGCGGCACGTCGGCCGCTTCGATGTCGACGAGACGCTGGACGGGCGCCCGCTTCGCGAGCGACTGGAAACGATGGGCCGACGGCGCCTCGGCGACCGATTCAACCAGCGTGTTCCAGGCCTGGCACGACGGGCATTGGCCCTGCCACTTCGGGGTCTGTCCGCCGCACTCGCTGCAGACGTATACGGTTTTCTGTTTGGCCACGCGCGACGCCCTTATTCCGCGCGCACGGGCACGCGGCCTGCGACCGCGCACATCAGCTCGTAGCCGATCGTGCCGCAATGGCGAGCGACGTCGTCGATCGCCAGGGCGTTGCCCCACAGCTCGACACGCGCACCGACGCCGGCCTGCGGGCACGGGGTCAGGTCGACGGTAATCATGTCCATCGATACACGGCCGACGATCCGCGTGCGGATGCCGTCGACGATCACGGGCGTGCCTTCGGGCGCGACCCGCGGATAGCCGTCCGCGTAACCGCACGCGACCACGCCGATCCGCATCGGGGCCTGTGCGGAGAACGTCGAGCCATAGCCGATGGCCTGCCCCTTCCCGATCGTCTGCACCGCGATCAGCTCGGACGCGAGCGTCATCGCAGGCTTCAGCCCCGTGTCGGCGATGTCGGACGACAGCCCGGACGGCGACGCGCCGTACAGCACGATCCCCGGGCGCACCCAGTCGAAGTGCGTGGCCGGATGCCACAGCACGGCCGCCGAGTTCGCGAGGCTGCGCGCGCCGGCGATGTTTTCCGCGCCGCGCTCGAACGTCGCGAGCTGTTCGGCGACGCCGCGCTCGTTGTCCGCATCCGAAAAATGGGTCATCAACGTGATCTGGCCGATGCCGGGGCACGCGCGGGCGCGCTCCCACGCGGCACGGTATTTTTCCGGCAGGTAGCCGAGCCGGTTCATCCCGCTGTTCATCTTCAGCTGCACGTTGACGGGCTTCGACAGCCGCGCCGTTTCCAGCATCCGCATCTGCTCGTCGTTGTGGACGGTCGTCGTCAGGCTGTAGCGGTCGATCACGTCGATGTCGGTCGAGCGGAAGAACCCTTCGAGCAGCAGAATGGGGCCGGCCCAGCCGAGCTCGCGCAGCTTGACGGCCTCGTCGAGGTCGAGCAGGCCGAAACCATCGGTGCTGCGCAGGCCGGGAAACGCACGGGCGAGACCGTGACCGTACGCGTTGGCCTTGACGACCGCCCAGACCTTGGACGGGCCGGCAAAGCGGCGGACGACGGAGAGATTGTTCGCGAGAGCGGCGGTGTGGATGGTGGCGGAGATCGGGCGCGGCATGGGAAATTTACGTAAAGACGCTTGCGAATCATCAGCTTACCGCGCCTTTTGAGCACTGAAGCCGACAATTTGCGGAACGATCGGGGAATCTTGCTAGTCCGAATTGGCGTATTTTCATGTTATAAAGCCGTGCGCACAACCCATTTCGAACGGAATAAGCCGATCGCATACCAGGCGGCCTACGCGGCCCTGCCGCAGCGACGAAAGCATCGCATCAGATGAAAAAAGGTTTTTACACCATCATGGCCGCGCAGTTTTTCTCGTCGCTGGCCGACAATGCGCTCCTCATCGCCGCCATCGCCCTGCTGAAAGACCTCCACGCCCCCAACTGGATGACACCGCTGTTGAAGCTGTTCTTCGTGTTGTCCTATGTGGTGCTGGCGGCGTATGTCGGCGCCTTCGCGGATTCGCGCCCGAAGGGCCGCGTGATGTTCATCACCAACTCGATCAAGGTGATCGGCTGCATGATCATGTTGCTCGGCGCCCACCCGCTGATCGCGTACGGGATCGTCGGATTCGGCGCGGCGGCCTACTCGCCCGCGAAATACGGCATCCTCACCGAGCTGCTGCCGGCCGACCGGCTGGTCGCCGCGAACGGCTGGATCGAAGGCACGACCGTCAGCTCGATCATCCTCGGCACCGTGCTCGGCGGTGCACTGATCAGCCCGCACATCGCATCGCACGTGATCGCGCATACGCCCGCCTGGATCGGCACGCCCGCCGAAGCGGCGATGGCGATCATCATGGCGATCTACGTGATCGCCGCGCTGTTCAACCTGCGCATTCCCGATACCGGCGCCCGCTACCCGAAGCAGGAACGCGGCCCGGTCAAGCTCCTCACGGATTTCGCCGACTGCTTCATGGTGCTGTGGCGCGACAAGCTCGGCCAGATCTCGCTGGCAGTCACGACGTTGTTCTGGGGTGCCGGCGCGACGCTGCAGTTCATCGTGCTGAAGTGGGCTGAAGTATCGCTCGGCATGTCGCTGTCGGAAGGCGCGATCCTGCAGGCCGTGGTCGCCGTCGGCGTCGCGGCCGGCGCAATCGCCGCCGCCGCCCGGATCCCGTTGAAGAAGTCGCTGACCGTGCTGCCTGTCGGTATCATCATGGGCATCGCGGTGATGCTGATGGCGTTCTATACCCGTGACCTGTTCCCGGCGCACTGGGCCGTGCACTTCGGCCACCTGCGCATGCCCGTGTACCTGATCATCGCGTACATCTTCCTGATCTGCGTCGGTGCGCTGTCCGGCTACTTCGTCGTTCCGATGAACGCGCTGCTGCAGCATCGCGGCCACGTGCTGCTGTCGGCCGGCCACTCGATCGCGGTGCAGAACTTCAACGAGAACCTGTCGGTGCTCGTGATGCTGTGCCTGTATGCGGTGCTCGTCTGGCTCGACGTGCCGGTCGGCGTCGTGATCGTGCTGTTCGGCACGTTCGTCTGCCTGACGATGTGGCTCGTGATGCGTCGCCACCAGGCGAACCAGCGTCAGTTCGACTCGGTCGCGCTGATCGGCGAATCGCGGCACTGACGCTACACTTCCCGTTTCCGTCCGCCGGCGCCGGTCTTCGAACCGGTGCATTGCCCCGATGACGCACCCGATACCCAACATCCTGACGATCGCCGGCTCCGATTCGGGCGGCGGCGCAGGCATCCAGGCCGACCTGAAGACCTTTTCCGCGCTGGGCGCGTATGGCGCGAGCGTGATCACGGCGCTGACCGCCCAGAACACGCGCGGCGTGACGGGCGTGCATGCGCCGGATGCCGCGTTCGTGACCGCGCAACTCGACGCGGTGTTCGACGATATCCGCATCGATGCGGTCAAGATCGGGATGCTCGCGAATGCGGCGATCGTGCACGCAGTGGCCGACGCGCTGCGCCGTTACGCGCCGCGCTTCGTCGTGCTCGACACGGTGATGATCTCGAAGAGCTCGCACGCGCTGCTTGCGCCCGATGCCGTCGACGCGTTGCGCGATGCGCTGCTGCCGCTCGCGACGGTCGTGACGCCGAACCTGCCCGAAGCGGCTGCGCTGCTGAACGATGTGCCCGCAACCACCGAAAACGACATGGTCCGGCAAGGCCGGGCCTTGCTGCAGACAGGCGCGCGCGCCGTGCTGATGAAAGGCGGCCACCTGCCCGACGCGTCCGCGAGCCCCGACTGGCTCGTCGAAGCGACCCGCACCGTGCGGCTCGACGGCGCACGCGTGCCGGTCAGCAACACGCACGGTACCGGCTGCACGCTGTCGTCGGCGATCGCCGCGCTGCTGCCGCAGCAGCCCGACCTCGAAAGCGCAGTGCGCGAAGCCAAGACCTACCTGACCGGCGCGATCGCCGCGAGCGGCCACCTCGATGTCGGCCACGGCGTCGGCCCCGTCCATCACTTCCATCGCTGGTGGTAAGCGCCGGCCGACGCGGCGTCAGTGATCCTGCGCCGCGAACGCCTGTGCGCGTGCCGGCCAGTCGTCCTGCACGACGAAGCCGCGTGCCGTTTCGCGCCACGTGCCGTCACTGCCCTTTTCATGAACGCCGATCAGCGCCGGTGCCTCGCGTGTCGTCAACACGGGCGGCAGTTCCAAAGCAGCTGCCAGCGGCTCGGGGTCGAAGCCGGTACCGGCGGCAGCGCGTCGCGGCGCAAGCCACGCCAGCCGCGGCAACACGCTCCATGCGGCGCCGGCACGCTGTGCGGCCGCCCAGGCCGGCCACTGCGCGTGCGTGAGCCAGAAACCGCGCGGGTGATCCGGCGCGATTTCGGCGAACACCGGCGGCAATGGCGCACCGTGCGGATAAAACAACCAGCCCTTGATGAACATCTGCGCGTCGGACGGCGCGCCGTAGCCGAGCCGCGCAAACCCGTCGCGATCGCCGAGCCGCAGCTGGTGCTCAAGTAACCGGCTGCGCTTGCGGTCGAACCGGTCGACGAGGTTGGGGCCGACGAAATCGGCCAGCGATGCACCGGCTTGCACCGGCGCGCACAGATAGCACTTCACCGCGAGTTCCCAGTGCAGGCGCCGCCCGTCCGGCGCGTCGACGAGAAAATCGACTTCGCCGAGCGTCTTGCCGTTGCTGCGCAGCGGCAGATTGGCCGCGACGAGGCGCAGCGACGGCCCGTGCTTCAGGAAGTACTCGAGCAGGCATTCGGCGTAGCGGCCGAGCCGCATCGGCCGGAACCCGTCGAGCGCACGATGCAGCGGCTCGGGCTGCGCATCGAGCGCGGCGAGCCATGCTTCGACGGCCGACTGTCCGGCCGCATCCAGCCATGGGCGCGCAAGCGGCGCGTCCGGTACCGCGGTGAGCAGGCTCGGGCTGGCCAGCAGCCAGCCCAGATCCCGAACCGCGACGTCGTGCAGCGTATCGACGAATGCGAACGCCGCGCCGGTCGTCATTGTCCGGCCGGCCCGTTCGCATCGGCGCCCTCGGCACGCCGGAACGTGTCGCGCGCGAGGCACAGGTCGGCCCACGCCTTCGACTTGTCCTGCAGGCTCCGCAACAGGTATGCCGGGTGATACGTGACGATCACCGGTACGCCTTCGTACGCATGCACGCGGCCGCGCAGCGACGCGATGCTCGCGTCCGTCTTCAGCAGGGTCTGCGCGGCAAAGCGGCCGAGCGCGACGATCAGCTTCGGCTTCACGAGCGCGACCTGGCGCTGCAGATAAGGCTCGCAGCTCGCGACCTCGTCCGGCTCCGGGTTGCGGTTGCCGGGCGGCCGGCACTTGATCACGTTCGCGATGTACACGTTGTCGCCACGCTTGAGCGACAGCGACTGCAGCATGTTGTCGAGCAGCTTGCCGGCCTGGCCGACGAACGGCTCGCCCTGCTTGTCCTCGTTCTCGCCCGGCGCTTCGCCGATCAGCATCCAGTCCGCTTCGCGGTCGCCGACGCCGAACACAGTGTTGGTCCGCTTCTCGCACAGCCGGCAAAGCGTACAGTCCGACACGCGCGCAGCCAGCGCGCCCCAGTCGAGCGCGGCAATCGGCGTCCCGGCGGGACGCGATTCGGCCGCCGGCACGGGATCGCCCGGCGGCGGCGCATCGAACCACGCGAAATCGTCGGCGCCGGCAGGCGGCATGTCGTCCATCGGCGGCATCGTGTCGGTCGACGCGACCGGCGTAACCGGTGCAGCCGCGCGATCGCCGCCGTGGACGTGCCGCGCCGGGGCGCCAGGCTCGCGAGCCGGCGAAGCTTCGACGCACCGCGCCACTGCCGGCGGCGCCTCGTCTTGCACCGGCGTTCGCACAGTACGCGCAGGTCGCTCGGTCGCGACGGCAGGTGCGGCGTCCGCCGCACCGGTTTGCGCCGCGGCGGGCGCTTCGGCTGCCACACCCTCGCCCGCGCCTTCATCGGCGCGCTGCCCGCGCCGCACCCAGATCTGCGCGAGGCCCATTTCCTCGAGCGCCGCTTCAGCCCATGCCATGCGCGTCCCCTTCGTCCTTGTTCAGCGTCAGACGCATCACGATCGCGTCCTCCCGGCTGCGATGCTTCGCCGGGTAATAATTCTTGCGCCGGCCGATCGTCACGAAGCCGAAACGCTCGTACAGATGGATCGCGCGCGGATTGGACGGCCGCACCTCGAGCAGCACGCCGTCGAGCCCTTCCGCGCGCGAAATGCGCACGGCCTCGCGCAGCAGTGCGAGGCCCGCACCCGCGCACTGCGCGGCCGGCGCGACGCACAGGTTCAACAGGTGCATCTCGTCGACCACGGGCATCAGCACGCAATAGCCGACCAGCGAACCCGTCACGTGCCGCAGGCACACGCCCAGATAGCCGTTGCGCAACGAATCCTCGAAGTTGCCGCGGCTCCACGGGAACTCGTACGCGACGTGCTCGATCGCGACCACCTCGTCGAGATCGGCATCCGTCATCGGCGCCAGATAGCGGTCGCTCAGCAATACGCCCGTCATCCCTTCGCTCCGCCCGTCTGCGCTGCCCGCGCCGCGACGCGCTCGGCGGTGGTCTGTGCAACCTTGTCGCGCACGTACTCCGGCGCGGCCTGATCGGCCGGCACCGCCCGCCCGGCACGGAACGCGCGCAGTGCGGCATGGGCGACCGCCAGCGCGTGCGGCATCGCGTCGCCGTCGATCACGGCCGCATGCGCCGCGGCCGGCAACTGCGCGCCGAACGCAGCGGCTGCATTGCCCGCCAGCGTGAAAGGCGCATCGGGCACGCCGACGGCACCCGGCGCATCGAGCGAAGCCGGATGCAGCGTGCGCCAGTCGCCGACGCTGTCGTCCCAGGCAAAATCCGCCCAGTACGCTTCATCCATCCGCGCATCCAGCGCGGCCAGCACGCGAGTCGTGCCGGGCGTGCGCAACCGCGCGTGCTCGGCGCACGCGAGCAGCGTGCCGATCGGCACGACCGGCAGCCCGCGCCCGAACGCGAGCCCCTGAGTAATGCCCGTCGCGGTACGCAGGCCCGTAAACGAGCCGGGGCCCGCGCCGAACGCAATCGCGTCGCAATCGGCGAGCGTCAGCCCCGATTCGGCGAAGAGCTCCTGGATGGCTGGCAGCACGCGCGTGCTCGACACGGCGCCCGTCAGCTCGTGGCGGACCCAGGTTTGCGGGGTGGAAACGGCGTCATCGGCATGGGCCGAGCGCAGCAGCGCGACCGAGCAGTATTCGGTCGACGTATCGATTGCGAGGAGCACTGTTTGCGTCATGGGCGACATTGTAATGCGGCGCCCCGCTCCCACGGGCGATCGGGCCCGATCCGTGCGCACGCGCAGGCCTGGTGGCGGTTTGGAAGGATCGCTCGACCCCGCACGGCGGTCCGCTTGTTAAGATCGCCCGACCTGAAACCCTTACGGAGACACCCGATGAGCGAACTCACCGCCCAATTCGACCAGGCCCAGATCGACGTCAAGCAACTGACCGAACGGCCGGGCAACCTGACCCTGCTGCGCCTGTACGCGCTCTTCAAGCAGGCGACCGACGGCGACGCCCATGGCGACAAGCCGGGCTTCACCGACATCGTCGGCAAATACAAGTACGACGCATGGGATGCGCTGAAGGGCACGTCGCAGGATGCGGCAAAGCAGCAGTACATCGAACTCGTCGAATCGCTGAAGAACGGCACGGCTTCCTGACCGAATCGCCCCCGGTCGCAATAGGCAATCAAATCAGTGGCGCAGCGCAGCAAATCTCTTTATAATGCTGGCTGCGTCACCTCCGCGCTCGGCTCGCAAGCCGTTCCGGCCTGACGCCTCGTAGCGTTAAGCTCCAATCCGGTTTAGAACCTGTCCCCTCCTGCTTCGACCTTCGCGGTCGTCACTTATCAGGCTGGCGGCCCCGCTCCTGAAGCGCGCCGCACCCAAAACAGCTTCTAATGCCTCATCCGCCGACGGTTCGGCGGATTGCACCCGTTTCCCGATTTGCTCGCTGAATCCGACGACTTGGGTATGCGCGATTGGCGCCGACGTTTCACCCACTGTGTTTCAAGGATTGTTATGACTTCGAGCATCAACTCCAGCCCGCTCAACGCGATCGCCGACCAGGCGCTCGGTCTCGACGACGCCGCCGCACCGGCCGCGGTCGAACCGGCGTCGGACGAGCCGAGCTTCGCGTCGCTCGGGTTGTCGCCGGAGATCGTCTCCGCACTGCAGGCCGCCGGCTACGTGAAGCCGACGCCGGTCCAGCAGCGCGCGATTCCGGCCGGCATCGCCGGCCGCGACCTGCTGGTGTCGAGCCCGACCGGTTCGGGCAAGACCGCCGCATTCATGCTGCCCGCGATCGAACGTTTCGCGCAGCTCCAGAAGACGCAGGCGCAGCAACCGCGCGCGCCGCGTGAACCGAACCAGGGCGACCGCCGCGTGCGCCGTCCGCAACCCGTCGCGCGCCCGGGCCTGCTCGTGCTGACGCCGACCCGCGAACTCGCGATGCAGGTCACCACGGCCGCATCGACCTACGGCAAGCACCTGAAGCGCCTGCGCACGGTCAGCATCCTCGGCGGCGTCGCCTACGGCCAGCAGCTGATGCTGCTCGCGAAGAACCCGGAAATCCTGGTCGCCACGCCGGGCCGTCTGCTCGACCACCTCGAGCGCGGCCGCATCGACCTGTCCGAGCTGAAGATGCTCGTGCTCGACGAAGCCGACCGCATGCTCGACATGGGCTTCATCGACGACATCGAAACGATCGTCGCCGCCACGCCCGAGTCGCGCCAGACGATGCTGTTCTCGGCCACGCTCGACGGCAAGATCGGTTCGCTGACGAGCCGCCTGCTGAAGGATCCGGAGCGCATCGAGATTCAGCAGCGCCTCGAGTCGCGCGCGAACATCGCGCAGACCGTGCACTACGTCGACGACCGCGACCACAAGGATCGCCTGCTCGATCACCTGCTGCGCGACGACGCGCTCGACCAGGCGATCATCTTCACGGCGACCAAGATCGACGCCGACCAGCTCGCCGGCCGTCTCGCCGACGCAGGCTTCGAATCGGCCGCGCTGCACGGCGACCTGCCGCAAGGCGCGCGTAACCGCACGATCCGTGCGCTGCGCGAGCGCCGCGTGCGCGTGCTGGTGGCAACCGACGTCGCGGCACGCGGCATCGACATCCCGGGCATCACGCACGTGTTCAACTACGACCTGCCGAAGTTCGCGGAAGACTACGTGCACCGTATCGGCCGTACGGGCCGCGCGGGCCGTTCGGGTACCGCGGTGAGCCTCGTGCACCACGCCGAGCAAGGCGCGCTCAAGCGCATCGAGCGCTTCGTGCGCTCGCCGCTGCCGGTCAACGTGATCGAAGGCTTCGAGCCGCGCAAGGCACCCCCGCGCAACGGCGGCAACGGCGGCCGCGGCCGTCCGGGCGGCGGTAACGGCGGTCGACGTTTCGGCGGCAAGCCGGGCGGCGGCCATGGCGGCAACGGCCGCAGCTACGGCGGCGGCAACGGCGGCGGCTGGAGCGGCAAGCCGGGCGGCAGCCGTGACGGCGGC
>NZ_JAAGPP010000136.1:0-25070 GCF_017104975.1 Burkholderia sp. Ac-20344 | reverse complement strand
GGGCTCGCGGCGATTGCCTTCGCGACCGCCGCGTGGGTGCCGTTCGCGCTGCTGCCGCTGTTCGCGGCGGGCGGCATGACGCTGCCGGCACTGCAGGCGATGCTCGCGCGGCAGGTCGACGATGCACGCCAGGGCGAACTGCAGGGCGCGCTCGCGAGCGTGGCGAGCCTGATCGGCGTCGCGGGGCCGCTGGTCGTCACCGCGACCTATGCGGCGACACGCGCGACGTGGCCGGGGCTCGTCTGGGCCGCGGCCGCGCTGCTCTATCTGCTCGTCCCGCCGTTGCTGGCCGGTGCGCGCGCCGCAAACTCAGGCGCACCGCGCCCGTCGGCATGAAAAAAGCCGCCCGGATCGACTCCGGGCGGCTTTCCTTGCTGCATCTGCTGCAGGCAGTGCGTCAGACCACGACCGTCTGCGCCTCGCCTTCGCGGGTCGCACGCACGGTGCCGATCTTCCACACCTGTTCGCCGGCGGCGGTCAGGTCGGCGATCGCTGCGTCGGCATCGGCCGCCGAAACGATCACGGCCATGCCGATGCCGCAGTTGAACACGCGGTGCATTTCCGCATCGGCGACACCGCCGTGCTCCTGCAGCCACTTGAACAGCGGCGGCAGCGGCCACGCGTTCTGGTCGAGCTCGGCGGTAAGGCCTTCGCGCAGCACGCGCGGAATGTTCTCGACGAGGCCGCCGCCGGTGATGTGCGCCATGCCCTTCACCGACAGCTTCTGCATCAGTGCGAGCAGCGGCTTCACGTAGATGCGGGTCGGCGCCATCAGCGCGTCGGCCAGCGAGCGGCCGTGGAAATCGGCCGACAGGTCGGGGTTCGCGCGCTCGATGATCTTGCGCACGAGCGAGAAGCCGTTCGAGTGGATGCCGCTCGAGGCGAGGCCCAGCACCACGTCGCCTTCGGCGATCGTGCTGCCGTCGATGATCTTGCTCTTCTCGACCGCGCCGACCGCGAAGCCGGCCAGGTCGTATTCGCCGTCCGGGTACATGCCCGGCATTTCGGCCGTTTCACCGCCGATCAGCGCGCAGCCCGACAGTTCGCAACCCTGCGCGATGCCCTTGACGACCGTTGCAGCGGTGTCGACGTCGAGCTTGCCGCACGCGAAGTAGTCGAGGAAGAACAGCGGCTCGGCGCCCTGCACGAGGATGTCGTTCACGCTCATCGCGACGAGATCCTGGCCGACGGTGTCGTGTTTGTTCAGATGAAACGCCAGCTTGAGCTTGGTGCCCACGCCGTCGGTGCCCGACACGAGCACGGGCTCCTTGTACTTCTTCGGCACTTCGAACAGCGCGCCGAACCCGCCGATGCCGCCGAGCACGCCGTCGCGCAGGGTTTTCTTCGCAAAAGGCTTGATCTTGTCGATGAGCGCGTCGCCCGCGTCGATGTCGACGCCTGCGTCGCGATAGGACAGACCCTGAGCGTCAGGAGCGGATTTCGGAGGATTCATGGGGGAATGCGAGAAGGTCGGTAAAATGCGATTTTACCCGAAGCCGGCCCGTTGGCCGGAATTCCCAGCACCGAATCGTCAGGGATTGCATCTTGGTCAACACGTCCCCGTTTTCATCGCCGAGCGAACCGCGCCGAAATTGGCGTGGCGCCGTGCGTGCGGTCGCGCGTGAGGCCCATGAATACGCAGTTCCCGGCGCGTGCCCGGCGTACGGCACGCGTATTTTCAACCGACCCGCATTGTGACTGTTGTGTCCCGTCAACTGACGCTCGATCTCGGCACGCCGCCGCCCGCCACGTTCGACAACTTCATCATGAACGAGGAGAACGACGAGCTCATCTCGCGCCTGCAGAAGCTCGACCTCGCGCTCGCGGCGGGCCCCGTGCCGGACCGGTCGTTCTACATCTGGGGCGAGCCCGGCAGCGGCCGCACCCATCTGCTGCAGGCACTCGTGAGCGACGCGTCGTACGGCTATGCGCGCTACCTGACGCCGCAAAGCCCGCTCGGCGCGTTCACGTTCGACCCGCGCATCGGCATCTACGCGATCGACGACTGCGACCGGATGAGCGACACGCAGCAGGTCGCGCTGTTCAACCTGTTCAACGAAGTGCGCGCGCACCCGTCGAGCGCGTTCGTCGCGGCGGGCCCCGCGGCGCCGCTCGCGCTCGACGTGCGCGAGGATCTCCGCACGCGCCTCGGCTGGGGGCTCGTGTTCCACCTGTCGCCGCCGTCCGACGCCGGCAAGATCGCCGTGCTCAAGCTCGCGGCGAAGGAGCGCGGGATCGCGCTCACCGACGACATCGCCGCGTACCTGCTGACCCATTTCCGCCGCGACATGCCGAGCCTGATGGCGCTGCTCGACGCGCTCGACCGCTTCTCGCTCGAGCAGAAACGCGCGGTCACGCTGCCGCTGCTGCGCCGGATGCTCGCGCGTCCCGGCGACGACATCACACCACCGGGCACGGGCCCGAACCGCTTCGAGTAAAATGCGCTTCCATGACTAATCTGGCACTCTTTGACCTCGATCACACGCTGATCCCGACCGATAGCGACCACGAATGGGGCCGCTTCATGGTGAAGCTCGGCATCGTCGACGCGGAAAGCTTCTCGCGTCAGAACGATCAGTTCTTCGCCGACTACAAGGCCGGCAAGCTCGACATCCACGCGTACCTCACGGCGATGCTCACGCCGCTCGCGAAGTATTCGCGCGCGCAGCTCGCCGAATGGCACGAGCAGTACATGCACGAGGTGATCCGGCCCGCAATGACACCCGCCGCGCTCGAGCTCGTGCGCAAGCACCTCGACGCGGGCGACCTGTGCTGCGTCGTGACGGCGACCAACGAATTCATCACGCGCCCGATCGCAACCGCGTTCGGCGTCGACACGCTGATCGCCTGCGAGGTCGAAACGACCGACGGGCATCCGGATTCGCCGTACACGGGCCGGCCGACCGGCACGCCGAGCTATCGCGAAGGCAAGATCGTGCGAACCGAAGCGTGGCTCGCGTCGCTCGGCAAGCACTGGAGCGACTTCGCGCATAGCTACTTCTACAGCGACTCGCACAACGACATCCCGTTGCTCGAGAAAGTCACCGACCCGATCGCGACCAACCCTGACGACACGCTGCGTGCGCATGCAAGCACCCGCGGCTGGCGTATCCTCGATCTCTTCTGAACGTCGTGATCAAAAAATTCATCCGCAAGCTGCTCGGCCAGGACGAAACCGAGCAAACGTCTCCCGCAACGGCCCAGGCCGACGCAGCGGCCCCTGCTGCCCCGCGCACCGCGAAGGGCACCCGCGGCGGCGGCGGCGCGAAGAAACCGCGCAGCAACCATGAGCCGACCGTCGTGCCCGCCAGCGTGCACGGCATCAATCCGGCGCTGATCTCGAAGAATGCCGTGCGCGTGACCGACACGCTGCAGCAGGCGGGCTTCCGTGCGTTCATCGTCGGCGGTGCGGTCCGCGACCTGCTGCTCGGCATTGCGCCGAAGGACTTCGACGTCGCGACCGACGCAACGCCGACCGAGGTGCAGCGCCTGTTCCGCCGCGCGCGCCTGATCGGCCGCCGTTTCCAGATCGTCCACGTGCAGTTCGGCCAGGAGCTGATCGAGGTGTCGACGTTCCGCGCGCTGGTCGACGCCCCGCAGGAAGTCCCCTTGGGGGATGCGCCGCCCGAAGCGGCCGCGGCCGAGCCGCCGAAGCGCCTGAAGCGCGACGAACTCGACCGCCGCACGCACGCGGTCGACGCGAGCGGCCGCGTGCTGCGCGACAACGTGTGGGGCGAGCAGCACGAAGACGCCGCACGCCGCGACTTCACGATCAACGCGATGTACTACGACCCGTCGACGCAGACGGTGCTCGACTACCACGACGGGATGGCCGACGTGCGCGCCCGCCTGTTGCGGATGATCGGCGATCCGGCCACGCGCTTCCGCGAGGATCCGGTGCGGATGCTGCGCGTCGTGCGCTTTGCCGCCAAGCTCGGTTTCGAGATCGAGCCGCATACGCGCGAACCGATCAACGCGCTCGCCGACCTGATCAACAACGTGCCGGCCGCGCGCCTGTTCGACGAAATGCTGAAGCTGCTGCTGTCGGGCCACGCGCTCGCGTGCCTGAAGCAGCTGCGCAAGGAAGGCCTGCACCACGGGCTGCTGCCGCTGCTCGACGTCGTGCTCGAACAGCCGCAGGGCGAGAAGTTCATCACGCTCGCGCTGAACAACACCGATGCACGCGTGCGCGCCGGCAAGCCGGTCTCGCCGGGCTTCCTGTTCGCGACGCTGCTGTGGCACGACATGCGCCAGCGCTTCGAGCAATACACGGCCGAAGGCGAAATCCCGGTGCCGGCGCTCCATCGCGCGATGGACGACGTGCTCGACATGCAGACCGAAAAACTCGCGATCCACAAGCGTTATTCGGCCGACATGCGCGAGATCTGGGGCCTGCAGCTGCGCCTCGAGAAACGCTCGGGCCGCAGCGCGATGCGGCTGCTGGAACACCAAAGGTTTAGAGCGGGGTATGATTTCCTCCTGTTGCGCTGCGAATCCGGCGAGCTCGAAGTGGAAGTCGGACAGTGGTGGACGGATTTCATCGAAGGCGACGCGGCCGCTCGCGAGGCATTGCTCACGCAGGGCGGTTCGAAGGAAAAATCGCCCCGCAAGCGGCGCCGCCGCGGCGGTGCGCGAAACCGCAAGCCGGGTGAAGGTGCCGCCGAGCAGGCACCGGACACCTCGGACGGTTCCGACGACTGACGCGCTCGCCGGCGAACGACGTAGGAAGTGATGCCATGACGGTTGCATATATCGGACTGGGGGCGAATCTCGGCGATGCGCGCCAGACCCTGAAGGACGCGGTGGTGTGCCTCGCACAGCAGCGCACCATCTCGATCCTCGGCAAATCGAGCCTGTATCGCACGGCGCCCTTCGAAGCGGGCGGCGACGACTACTACAACTGCGTCGTCAAGCTCGACACGACGCTGTCGGCCCGCGAGCTGCTCGCGCTTTGCCAGAAGATCGAACATCACTTCGGCCGCGAGCGCCCGTATCGCAACGCGCCGCGCACGCTCGACCTCGACATCCTGCTGTTCGGCGCCGACTCGATCGACGAGCCCGACCTGATCGTCCCGCACCCGCGCCTCACCGACCGTGCGTTCGCGCTCGTGCCGCTCGTCGAGATCGAGCCGGCACTCGACATCCCCGCGCGCGGCCGTGCCGACGCCTTCCTCGCCGCCGTCGCGGACCAGCGCGTCGAGAAGGTGCAGGCCTGCCAGTGCCTGATGCAGAAGGCGCTCGCTGCCAGCGAAGACGCCGACAAGAACCGCTGCCGATGACCCCGACTCCCCTCACCGTCACCGCGCCCGACCTGCGCGCCCCGCATCGCTATCTCGTGATCGAAGGCCCGATCGGCGTCGGCAAGACGACGCTCGCGCGCCTGCTCGCCGAACGCTGGTCGATGCAGACGCTGCTCGAGCGCCCGCAGGACAACCCGTTCCTCGAACGCTTCTATCGCGACACCGCGCGCTACGCGCTGCCCGTGCAGCTGTCGTTCGCGCTGCAGCGCGCGCAGCAGGCGCGCGAGCTGATCGGTGCGCTCGAAACGGGGCGCCCGGTCATCGCCGATTTCATGCCGCAGAAGAACGACATCTTCGCGCGGCTGAACCTGCCGGAAGACGAATGGCAGCTCTACCGCTCGGTCGCGACGCACGTGGACGTGCCGCAGGCGCCGTCCCCCGACCTCGTCGTCTACCTGCAGGCCAGCCCCGAAGTGCTGTTCTCGCGCATCCAGAAGCGCGGGCTGCCGATGGAGCTGCAGATCAGCGATGCGTACCTGCGCTCGCTCGTCGACGCGTACAACGAATTCTTCTACCACTACGACCGCACGCCGGTGCTGACGGTCGCCGCGGAACACCTGAACCCGCAGGACTCCCCCGAAGATCTCGCCCTGCTGATCGAGCGCATCGAGACGATGCGCGGCCGCAAGGAATTCTTCGTCAAGGGCGAGACGACGCGCTGACGCGTCCTCGCCTGTCGTTCCTCACCCATTCGAACCGGATTTCCCATGACCTATCTCCAGGAATCGAGCCGGCCTGCCGTCACGGTGCCCAAGCTGCAGGCAATGCGCGACGCCGGCGAGAAGATCGCGATGCTCACCTGCTACGACGCGAGCTTTTCCGCACTGCTCGACCGTTCGGGCGTCGACGTGCTGCTGATCGGCGATTCGCTCGGCAACGTGCTGCAAGGCCACACGACCACGCTGCCCGTGTCGCTCGACGACATCGCATACCACACCGCCTGTGTCGCCCGCGCGCAGCCGCGCGCGCTGATCATGGCCGATTTGCCGTTCGGCACGTACGGCACGCCGGCCGAAGCATTCGCGAGCGCCGTCAAGCTGATGCGCGCCGGTGCACAGATGGTCAAGCTCGAAGGCGGCGAATGGCTCGCCGAGACGATCCGCTTCCTCGTCGAGCGCGCGGTGCCCGTGTGCGCGCACGTGGGCCTCACGCCGCAGTCGGTGCACGCGTTCGGCGGCTTCAAGGTGCAGGGCAAGACCGAAGCCGGTGCCGCGCAACTGCTGCGCGACGCGCGCGCGGTCGAAGCAGCCGGTGCGCAGGTCGTCCTGCTCGAAGCCGTGCCGACGCTGATCGGGTCCGAAGTCACGCACATGCTGCGCGTGCCGACGATCGGCATCGGCGCGGGCGCCGACTGCTCGGGCCAGGTGCTCGTGCTGCACGACATGCTCGGCGTGTTTCCCGGCAAGCGGCCGCGCTTCGTGAAGGATTTCATGCAGGGCCAGCCGAACATCCAGGCGGCCGTCGAAGCGTACGTGTGCGCGGTAAAGGACGGTTCGTTCCCCGGCCCGGAGCATTCGTTCTGAGTTCCGTCGAAGGGCCGGCGATGCGTTTGCCGGCGCCTCGATAAAAAAGCGCGGCGCCCTTTGCAGGGCGCCGCGCTTTTTCTTTCACACGCTGCCGGCAGCGGTCGATGATCTGCCGGCTACTTCAGTACCGCGTCGAGCGCGCCGCGCAGCGCGTTGGTCAGCAGCAGCGCCTGCGCACGCGCGAGATCGTCGCGGGTCACGACCCGCTCCGTCGCGCCGAACGCACGATCGTCGAGCAGCACGCCGCGCATCACGCCCGGCAGCACGCCAGACTCGAGCGGCGGCGTCACCCACTGGCCGTCGAGCTTCACGAACAGGTTCGAGCGCCCGCCTTCCGTCACCTCGCCGCGCTCGTTGACGAACAGCATGTCGAAGCCGCCGAACGCCTCCGCCGCCTGCCACGCGCGATCGTATTCGGCGCGGCGCGTCGTCTTGTGCAGCAGCAGCGCATCGCTCGCGCGGGTGGGTGCGAAGCCGTGTTCGGACGCCAGCAGCACGCCGACCGGCCCCGCCGGCAGCGGCTTGAGCGGCGCCGCGACGATCTCGACCGTGCCGTCCTTCGCGAGCGAGAGCTTCATTCGGTAAGCGCCGTCGCCGTCGAGCGCCGCGCAGCGTGCGTCGATCTCGCGACGCAACGCATCGGTGTCGAAGCGGAAGCCGAACGCATCCGCGCTACGCTGCAGCCGCGCGAGATGGCGATCGAGAAGCCGGATGCCGTCCGCACGCGTGGCGGCGGTCGTTTCGAACAGCTGGAAGCCGGGATCGGCGTCCGTCAGGAATCGCGCTTTCAATTCGCACTCCGCATATTCGTCAGCCGCGACGCTGTCGAGCACGATGCCCGCGCCGACGCCCATCGCGCCGCGGCGCCGGCCGGCGATTGCCGTTACCGGATCGCGTGCTTCGGCATCGGCCACACCGTCGCTGTCAGCGCCTTCGCCGGCTGCGTCGAGCGTCAGCGTGCGGATCGCGACCGACAGGCAGAAATCGCCGCAACCGGCCAGGCGATCGCCCGGCGTGTCGGAATCGGTATCTTGCTTCGTCGCGTCAAGCCAGCCGATCGCGCCCGTGTAGAGCCCGCGCGGCGTCGACTCGATCGCATCGATCAGTTGCATCGTCTGGTGCTTCGGCGCGCCCGTGATCGATCCGCACGGAAACAGCGCACGCAGCATCTGCGCGAACGTCGTCCCGTCGCGCCAGCCGGCCTCGACCGTCGACGTCATCTGCCACACCGACGCATACGGCTCGACGGAGAACAGCGCCGGCACGCGGACCGTGCCGGTGCGCGCGATCCGCGACACGTCGTTGCGCAGCAGGTCGACGATCATCACGTTTTCCGCCCGGTTCTTCGGGTCGTTCGCGAGGAACGTGGCCGCCGCCGCATCGTCGCGAGGGTCGGCCGAGCGTGGCGCGGTGCCCTTCATCGGCCGCGCGCGCAGCACGTCGCCGCGCTTCTCGACGAACAGCTCGGGCGAGCACGACACGACCCACGTACCGCCGGGCAACGCGATCAGCGCGCCGTAACGCACGGGCTGGCGCGCACGCAGGCGCCGGTACAGCGCGAGCGGCGTGCCGAACACGTCGAAGTTCAACCGGTACGTGTAGTTGACCTGATACGAATCGCCCGCGCACAGCGCGTCGTGCACCGCGGCAATCGCCCCGTCGAACGCATCGCGCGACACGCTCTTCGCGACATGCGCGACGCCCGCGATCGACGGTGTACCGCCGCCGTCCTGCTGCGCGAGCCACGCGTCGACTTCGTCGCGCGACAGGCGCTCGCAGCGCGCATACAGCAAAAAGCGCAGCGGGGCATGGCCCGGCTGCGCTCGTTGCAGGTTGCGTCCGAATTCGTAATCGCCGACGACGACCGCATGCAACCCGTCGCGCAGATCCTGCGCCACCGCCGCATCGACTTCGTCGAGCCGGGCCGGATCCGTGCACACGCGTTCGCGCACGAATCCCGAATACAAACGACTCGACCGCGCGAGCGCGGTCGAGTCGCAATCGTCCAAGAGCGCGTACGACGCGCTCTCGTTGCCTTCAGTCATGCTGTTACTCGCGTTACTCGAAGAAGCTCTTCACACGATCGAACCAGCTCTTGCTCTGCGGGCTGTGACGCGCGCCGCCCTCGGCCAGCGACTTCTCGAACTGCTTGAGCAGGTCGCGCTGGTTGTCGGTCAGCTTCACCGGCGTCTCGACCTGCACGTGAACGTACAGATCGCCCGCGATGCTCGAACGCAACCCCTTGATGCCCTTGCCGCGCAGGCGGAACGTCTTGCCCGACTGCGTGCCTTCCGGCACCGGGAACGATGCACGGCCGGCCAGCGTCGGCACTTCGATCTCGCCGCCGAGCGCAGCGGTCGTGAACGGGATCGGCATCTGGCAGTGGAGATCGTCGCCGTCGCGCTCGAACACCGAGTGCGGCTTGATGTGGATCTCGACGTACAGGTCGCCCGGCGGCCCGCCGTTGATGCCCGGCTCGCCGTTGCCGGCCGAGCGGATCCGCATCCCGTCGTCGATCCCGGCCGGGATCTTCACTTCGAGCGTCTTGGTTTCCTTCACCTTGCCCGACCCGTGGCAATGCACGCACGGCTCGGGGATGTAGGTGCCCGTGCCGTGGCACTTCGGGCAGGTCTGCTGGATGCTGAAGAAGCCCTGCGACATGCGCACCGTGCCCTGGCCGTGACAGGTCGGGCAGGTTTCCGGCTTCGTGCCGGGCTTCGCGCCCGACCCGTGGCAGACCTCGCACGACACCCAGCTCGGCACGCGGATCTGCGTGTCGTAGCCGTGTGCGGCCTGCTCGAGCGTGATTTCCATGCTGTAGCGCAGGTCGGCACCGCGATACACCTGCGGGCCGCCACGGCCGCCGCGCGCGGCGCCGCCCGCAGCCTGGCCGAAGATGTCGCCGAAGATGTCGCCGAACGCGTCCGCGAAACCGCCGAAGCCCTGTGCGCCCGCACCGCCCATGTTCGGATCGACGCCCGCATGGCCGTACTGGTCGTACGCGGCCCGCTTCTGGCTGTCCGACAGCATTTCATAGGCTTCCTTCACCTCCTTGAAATGCTCTTCCGCATCCTTGTTGTCCGGATTGCGGTCAGGGTGATACTTCATCGCAAGCTTGCGATACGCCTTCTTGATTTCGTCGTCGCCCGCATTCTTCGCGACGCCCAGAACCTCGTAGTAATCCCGTTTCGCCATATCGATTCACTGTGCCGCCACGCATCGCGCACGCGGCGGCTCCTTTCGCCTGCAGTAAAGTCTCTCGACTCGTCTGGCGCTGCACCCGTCCGCGGACGGCTCGCGCAGCACCCGCCAAAAAACAAATGTGCCCGGAGGGCCGCGAAGCCCGCCAGGCGTGGAGTCGATCCGGCCATCCGGAAGGAAAGACAGACCGCTTGTCAGCCAACCCGTCAGCCGCGCCGCGCGCGTGCTGCGCGCGGCGTGCGGCACCGGGGCAACCCGGCTTAGTCCTTCTTCACTTCCTTGAACTCGGCGTCGACGACATCGTCGGCAGCCTGTTGCGCGCCGCCCGCGTGGGCCGCGCCTTCCGCTGCACCCGCTGCGCCGGCCGCACCCGCTTGCTGGGCCTGCATGTCGGCGTACATCTTTTCGCCGAGCTTCTGCGAAACCTTGCCGAGTTCCTCGACCTTCGCGTCGATCGCAGCCTTGTCGGCCGACGTGTCCTTCAGCACTTCCTCGAGCGACTTCAGCGACGCTTCGATCGCTTCCTTCTCGCCCGCGTCCAGCTTGTCGCCGTACTCGGTCAGCGCCTTCTTCGTGCTGTGGACCAGCGCGTCGCCCTGGTTGCGCGAATCGGCCAGCTCGCGCAGCTTGTGATCTTCCGCTGCGTTCGCTTCCGCGTCCTTGATCATCTGGTCGATTTCAGCTTCGGACAGACCCGAGTTCGCCTTGATCGTGATCTTGTTTTCCTTGCCGGTCGCCTTGTCCTTCGCGCCGACGTGCAGGATGCCGTTCGCGTCGATGTCGAAGGTCACTTCGATCTGCGGCACGCCACGCGGTGCGGGCGGGATGCCTTCGAGGTTGAACTCGCCGAGCAGCTTGTTGCCGGCTGCCATTTCGCGTTCGCCCTGGAACACCTTGATCGTCACGGCGCCCTGGTTGTCGTCGGCCGTCGAGTACACCTGGGCATGCTTCGTCGGGATCGTCGTGTTCTTGCTGATCATCTTCGTCATCACGCCGCCGAGCGTCTCGATACCGAGCGACAGCGGGGTCACGTCGAGCAGCAGCACGTCCTTGCGGTCGCCCGACAGGACCTGGCCCTGGATTGCCGCGCCGACTGCGACGGCTTCGTCCGGGTTCACGTCACGGCGCGGATCCTTGCCGAAGAATTCCTTCACCTTCTCCAGCACCTTCGGCATGCGCGTCTGGCCGCCGACCAGGATCACGTCGTCGATGTCCGACACCTTGACGCCTGCGTCCTTGATCGCGATGCGGCACGGTTCGATCGTGCGCTCGACGAGGTCTTCCACCAGCGCTTCCAGCTTCGCGCGGGTGATCTTCAGGTTCAAGTGCTTCGGGCCCGACGCGTCCGCCGTGATGTACGGCAGGTTGATTTCGGTCTGCTGGCTCGACGACAGCTCGATCTTCGCCTTTTCAGCGGCTTCCTTCAGGCGCTGCAGCGCGAGCACGTCCTTCGACAGGTCGACGCCCTGCTCCTTCTTGAACTCGCCGATGATGTAATCGATGATGCGCTGGTCGAAGTCCTCGCCGCCGAGGAACGTGTCGCCGTTGGTCGACAGCACTTCGAACTGCATTTCGCCGTCGACGTCCGCGATTTCGATGATCGACACGTCGAACGTACCGCCGCCGAGGTCATACACGGCGATCTTGCGGTCGCCCTTCTCGGCCTTGTCGAGGCCGAACGCGAGCGCAGCCGCGGTCGGCTCGTTGATGATCCGCTTGACTTCGAGGCCCGCGATGCGGCCGGCGTCCTTGGTGGCCTGGCGCTGGCTGTCGTTGAAGTACGCCGGCACCGTGATCACGGCTTCCGTGACCGGCTCGCCGAGGTAGTCTTCGGCCGTCTTCTTCATCTTGCGCAGCACTTCCGCCGAAACCTGCGGCGGCGCGAGCTTTTCGCCGTGCGCTTCGACCCATGCATCGCCGTTGTCGGCCTTGATGATGGTGTACGGCATCAGGCCGATGTCCTTCTGGACTTCCTTCTCTTCGAAGCGGCGGCCGATCAGGCGCTTCACTGCGAACAGCGTGTTCTTCGGGTTGGTCACCGACTGACGCTTGGCCGGCGCGCCGACGAGCACTTCGTTGTCGTCCATGTACGCGATGATCGACGGCGTGGTGCGCGTGCCTTCCGAGTTCTCGATGACCTTGACCTGGTTGCCTTCCATGATGGCGACGCACGAGTTCGTGGTGCCGAGGTCAATACCGATGATCTTTCCCATTTTTCCTAATCTCCAGAAATGCTTGTTTGCTGCGCAAAACCCCGCGTTTTGGGGCGGTTTCGCGCGCCAGAATTCAACTCTGTTCCCGAAATGCGTCCGTCCGATCCGTTTTCAAGACCCGACGAGCGATGCGGATATTAAATTTTTTCAATCGCTGCCGGCTAGCGGATCGCCGCCCGGCGGATCGCCGCCCGGCGGATTGCTGCCCGCCGCGGCGATTTTCGCGCGGGCCGCCGACACCGCTGCCTGAAACTGCGCGAGGCCATGCCAGCCCGTCGCGCGGCCAAGCCGCTTGCCGCGGTGGAAGAAGAACCACGTCGGCACGCCGTGCAGCCCGAAGCGGCGCCCCAGCTGGTGGTGTTCGTACACGTTGCAATGGAACCACTTCAGGTCCAGCGCGCGGATCGCGTCGGGCTGGGCGAGCATCGCCTTCTTCGCGATCTCGCAGTTGAAGCAGTCGACGCCCCAGAAGAACACCACCGCGAGTGCGTCGCCCGCGCCGTCGATCGCCGCGTCGAACGTGCCGGCGTCCAGCGCCTGCATGTCGAACGCGCCAAACGCGGCCGGATCGACGCCGGCGGGCAACATCGCAGCGGCCTTACTTCGGCTGGGCGACGGTGACGAGCGCCGGACGCAGCACGCGGTCGGCGATCGTATAGCCCTTTTGCAGCACCGCAACGACGGTGTTCGGCTCCTGCTCGGCCGGCACCATCGAAATCGCCTGGTGCTGGTGCGGATCGAACTTCTCGCCGACCGGGTTGATCGCGACGACACGGCCCTTCTCGAGCGCGCTCGTCAGCTGGCGCAGCGTCAGTTCGACGCCTTCGCGCACCTTCGCGATGTCGCCGGACGTATCGTTGACGGCCGCTTCCAGGCTGTCCAGCACCGGCAGCAGGTGCTCCGCGAAGCTCTCGATCGCGAACTTGTGCGCCTTCGAGACGTCGTCCTGCGCGCGGCGGCGGACGTTCTCGGTCTCGGCCTTCGCCCGCAGGAAGCTCTCCTGAAGCTCGGCGACCTTGGCTTGAGCCTCCGCGAGCGCCGCGTCGGCTGCTTCAGCGGCGGGAGCAGCGCCTTGCGCCGCCTGCTTCTCGCTGCCGATCTCTTCGGCCGATTGGGGTGCCGGGTTCTCTTGCGTGTTTTCCATGTCGCTGAAAGTCGATTAGAGGTTGAAGCCAAATCGGTAACCGCCGAACCGTATAACCGGCGGTACCGCACATTGCTGGTGCAAATAAGGATGAAAACTGCGATTTCAAGAGGGTTATTCGCCGGCATTCTCCAATGCCGCGAAACAACCGCGCGATGCACCGGTGCATCGCGCGCATAGTCCGCCAGATCGGGCGAAACGGGCTGTAACAACGCTTACCTGACCAGGACTAGCTTGGCACAGGCCCGCTGCACTACACTCCATTCAAGCATCGGAAAAGCGTGTTTACCCGGAGCTGACCACCGCCTGACAACCACCTGGCGCCGTTTTCACCCGTCTTCTCGAGGGGAGTACCGTGAAACTGACCTTTGCGATATCGGTGGTCGCGCTGGTACTCATTGCCGGCACCACCACCATCTGCCTGTCGGGAGCCGTCACCGACCGCACGACCGAATACGGGAGCGCGCGGGCGACGTTCGACCAGATGTTCAGCTCCCACCAGAAAATCTGTCGATGATGCGCCGGTCGCGCTTCGTCGGCCGGCCGTGCAATTCGGCCGCCGGCTCGCGATACGTACGGCGCCGCTCCAGTTCGGCGAGCCGCGCGGCCCGCCCCGCTTCCGTTTCCTGGTAAAGCGTCTGCGCGACGCTCGCCGGCCCGCGCACGTCGCACACGCCAAGCACGGCAATGTGCCAGACGATGCCGTCGATCGCAATCTCGACCTCGTCGCCCACGCGCACTTCCTTCGCCGGCTTGACCGCCGCGCCACCGATCTTCACGTGCCCCTTGTCGACCGCATCGGTCGCGAGCGAGCGCGTCTTGAAGAACCGGGCCGCCCACAGCCATTTGTCGATGCGCAGCTTCGCGCCCGGTTCGGTCGAAATCTTGTAGTTCATCGCAGCCTCCGCCGGGCCGCCCCAAGGAGGCTGACCGCCCCCTCGGGGGGCAGTGAACGAAGTGAGCGTGGGGGTCGTTTCATCTCAACCCACCGTTTCGGGCTGCGCGGCCCTGACCGGCCAGCCCTGCAGATTCTCGGCGACGATCTCGCCGAGCGCGCCGATCCACGCGGGCGCGCCGTTCAGGCACGGAATGCGGTGAAACACCTTGCCGCCGCCGGCGAGAAACTCGTCGCGCACTTCCATGCCGATCTCCTCGATCGTCTCCAGGCAGTCGGCCGTGAAACCGGGACAGAACACGTCGGCCCGCCGCACGCCGGCTTCGCCGAACTCGCGCAGCGTCGGCGCGGTGTAAGGCTGCAGCCACTCGGCCTTGCCGAAGCGCGACTGGAACGTGATGCGGCATTCGGTCGTCGACAGCCCGAGCGCGGCCATCAGCAGCGCGCCCGTCTGCTGGCACTGGTCGTGATAGGGATCGCCGAGGTCGAGCGTGCGCTTCGGCACGCCGTGAAAGCTCAGCACGAGCTTGTCGCCGGCCGCGAAGTCGGGCCGGCCGTGCTGCGCCCAATACTGGCGCACCTGTTCGGCCAGCGCGTGGATATAGGCCGGATGATCGGCGTAATGCCGCACCGTGCGCACCTCCGGCTGGTTGCGCATGCGCGCGAGCGCGCCGAATGCGGCGTCGAATGCGGTGGCCGTGGTCGACGCCGAGTATTGCGGATACATCGGCATCAGCAGCACGCGCTCGACGCCCGCGCGCTTGAACTGCGCGAGCGCGTGCGAAATGTTCGGGCTGCCGTAGCGCATCGCGTAATCGACCTGCACTTGATAACTGTTCGACGCGAGCAGGTGCCGCACGCTGTCGGTCTGGCGCTCGGTATGCACGCGCAGCGGCGAGCCCTCGGGCATCCAGACGGCCGCGTATTTCTTCGCGGACGCGCGGCCGCGCAGCGGCAGGATCAGCGTGCGCAGCAGCACCTGCCAGACGGCCTGTGGAATCTCGACGACCCGCGGATCCGACAGGAATTCGGCCAGATAGCGCCGCACCGCGCGCGGCGTAGGGGCGTCGGGCGTGCCGAGATTGATCAGCAGCACGCCGATGCGATGGGCGGCCGCGGTGCTCGAAGGCGGCTCAAGATCGAAACGCATGGGCAAGAACGTGCTCGAGGCACGGGACCGGACGGCTCTCAATTATAGCGGGCCGCCCCGCGCCGGTCGGCTGGCCGTTCGGCCGACTGTCGGCTCGCGCGGTGCCGCGGCACGATGACGGGGCGGGATCGGGCTGGCGAATGCAGGCTACTGCTGGCTCAGCGTGAGCGACAGCAGGCGCGCGGTGATGTCGACGATCGGTATCACGCGGTTGTACGCCATGCGGGTCGGGCCGATCACGCCGAGCGTGCCGACGATCTGCCCGTTCACCTCGTAAGGCGCGGTAACGACGCTCATTTCCTCGATCGGTACGAGCGTCGATTCGCCGCCAATGAAGATCTGCACGCCCTGGGCGTGGCTCGACACGTCGAGCAGTTGCAGGAGGCCCGTCTTTTGATCGAATACGTCGAACAGCTTGCGCAGCCGCGCCATGTCGGAGGACAGATCCGCCACCTCGAGCAGGTTGCGCTCGCCGGAAATCAGCACGGTGTCCTCGGTATCGGGCACCTCGGTGCTGGCCGTCACGGCCGCATGCATCAGCGTGGTCATGTCGCCGCGCAACTGGTCGATCTCGTCGCGCAGGCGGCGGCGCACCTCGTCGAACGACAGCCCGGCGAAATGCGCGTTGATGTAGTTGGACGCCTCGGTCAGTTGCGACGGCGAGTAATCGCGCGGCGTCGCGAGCATCCGGTTCTGCACGTCGCCCTCGGGCGTGACGATGATCAGCAGGATGCGCTTGTCCGACAGGCGCATGAACTCGATCTGCTTGAACACGTGGCTGCGGCGCGGCGTCAGCACGACACCCGCGAACTGCGACAGGTTCGACAGCACGCTTGCGGCGGCCGCCACCACCCGCTGCTGGGGTTCGCCGGCCTGGAGCGTGTGCTGCACCTGCCGCGCGACGGCCTCGGCGTCGATCGGCGCCTCGACCGTCAGCATCGTGTCGACGAACAGCCGGTAGCCGCGCGGTGTCGGCACGCGGCCGGCCGACGTGTGCGGGCTCGACACGAGGCCGAGCTCCTCCAGGTCGGACATCACGTTGCGGATCGTCGCCGGGCTCAGCTCGAGCCCGGAGTAACGGGACAACGTGCGCGATCCGACTGGCTGACCGTCGGCGATATACCGTTCGATCAGGGTTTTCAGGAGGGTTCGTGCGCGAGGATCTAGCATGGTGGAAAATTTTAGCGCAACCGCGCGACCGCGGCGAGTGGCGCGGCCACCGACGCGCGGGCCGGCCCGATCCGGCCCCGTCTGCGCACAGCCGGTTCTTTTCGTCAACGAGCTATGGTGTAATGCCGGCATGAAAACCGGTAATCAGTTCAACACCGTCGCGCTCGTCGGCCGGAGCAACACGCCGAACATCGCCGAGCCGCTCGCCACGCTGGCCGCCTGCATCGCCAAGCGGGGCTTCGAGGTCGTCTTCGAAGCCGAGACCGCGCGCGAGATCGGCATCACCGGCTACCCGGCGCTGACCCCGGCCGAAATCGGGGCGCGCGCCGACGTGGCGGTCGTGCTGGGCGGAGACGGGACGATGCTCGGCATCGGCCGTCAGCTCGCGCCGTACAAGACACCGCTGATCGGGATCAACCACGGACGGCTCGGCTTCATCACCGATATCGCGGCGGCCGACATGCAGGCGCTCGTCCCGGTGATCCTGTCCGGCAAGTTCGAGCGCGAGGAGCGCGCGCTGCTCGAGGCGCGGATCATGCGCGACGGCGAACCGATCTACCACGCGCTCGCCTTCAACGACGTCGTCGTGAACCGCAGCGGTTTCTCCGGGATGGTCGAGCTGCGCGCATCGGTCGACGGCCGGTACATGTACAACCAGCGTTCGGACGGCCTGATCGTCGCCACGCCGACCGGCTCGACCGCGTACGCGCTGTCGTCGGCCGGCCCGATCCTCCATCCGCAGCTGGCGGGCATCGTGCTCGTGCCGATCGCGCCGCACGCGCTGTCGAACCGGCCGATCGTGCTGCCCGACGATTCGAAAATCGCGATCCAGATCGTCGGCGGGCGCGACGTCAACGTGAACTTCGACATGCAGTCGTTCACCTCGCTCGAGCTGAACGACACGATCGAGGTGCGCCGCTCGAAGCACACGGTGCCGTTCCTGCACCCGATCGGCTACAGCTACTACGCGACGCTGCGCAAGAAGCTGCACTGGAACGAACACGCCTCGAACGAAGACGACAAGGCGTCCTGACGCCGCTCCGCCCGACACCATGCTCCGCCACCTCTCGATCCGCGACTTCGTCATCGTCGCCGCGCTCGATCTCGAATTCGACAGCGGCTTTTCCGTCTTTTCCGGTGAAACCGGCGCCGGAAAATCGATCCTGATCGACGCCCTCGCCCTCGCGCTCGGCGAACGTGCCGACGCAAGCGTCGTGCGCACCGGCTGCGGCCGCGCCGACATCACCGCCGAATTCACGCCGCACGACCGCGTCGCGCGCTGGCTCGACGAACACGCGTTCGACACCGAGGACACCGTGATGCTGCGCCGCGTGATCGACGCGAACGGCCGGTCGCGCGCATTCATCAACGGCACCAGCGCGACGCTCGCGCAACTGCGGGAGCTCGGCGAAATGCTCGTCGACATCCACGGCCAGCATGCGCACCAGTTGCTGATGCGGCCCGACGCGCAGCGCGAGCTGTTCGATACGCATGCGGGGCTCATCGCCGATGCCGCGAATGTGGCGCGCGCGTGGCGTGTGTGGCGCGATGCGAAGCAGGCGATCGAAACCGCAAAAGCGCACGAGCGCGAGCTGCAGCTCGAACGCGAAAAGCTCGCCTGGCAGCTCGCCGAGCTCGACAAGCTCGCACCGCAAGCCGGCGAATGGGACGAAGTCAGCAACGAACACAAGCGTCTGTCGCATTCGGCCAACCTGATCGAAGGCGTGCGCGGCGCGCTCAATGCGCTGTCCGAGTCCGACGATGCGATGCTCGCGCAACTCGGCGCGATCGTGTCGAAGCTGCGCAGCCTCGCCGACTACGACACCGCGCTCGGCGACGCGCTCGCGTCGCTCGAACCGGCCGAGATCCAGTTGCAGGAAGCCGTCTACTCGCTGTCGCACTATGCGCAGCGGGTCGATCTCGACCCCGAACGGCTCGCACAGGTCGAAACGCGCCTCGATGCGCTGCACTCGACCGCCCGCAAGTTCCGGCTGCCGCCCGACACGCTGCACGAAGAACACGCGGCACGCCGCGCGCAGCTCGCCGCGCTCGACGCGGCCGCCGATCTCGGTGCGCTCGAGGCAGTGCAGGCCAAGGCGCGGGAAGCCTATCTCGCCGACGCGAAGCATCTGTCCAAGGCGCGCGCGCAGGCCGCCAAGGCGCTCGGCACGGCCGTCACGGCCGGCATGCAGGAACTGTCGATGGCGGGCGGAAGCTTCGAAGTCGCGCTCGTGCCGCTCACCGACGGCGGCCCGCACGGGCTCGAGCAGGTCGAATTCCGGGTCGCCGGGCACCCCGGCGTGCCGCTGCGGCCGCTCGCGAAGGTGGCGTCGGGCGGCGAGCTCGCGCGGATCAGCCTCGCGCTCGCGGTGATCGCCAGCGCAGCAAGCCCGACACCGACGCTGATTTTCGACGAAGTCGATACGGGGATCGGCGGCGGCGTCGCCGAAGTGGTCGGGCGCCTGCTGCACCAGCTCGGGCGCGATCGCCAGGTGCTGTGCGTGACGCACCTGCCGCAGGTCGCCGCGCGTGGCGACCATCACTTCCAGGTCGCAAAAGGTGCCGACGAACGCGGCGGCACGGTGTCGACGGTCGTCGCGCTCGACCGCGCCAACCGGATCGAGGAAGTCGCGCGGATGCTCGGCGGGCTCGAGATCACGGCCACGACGCGCAAGCACGCGAAGGAAATGCTGGCGGCCTGACGCACGCACCCCGCTGGCCGAATGCAAAAAGACCGGCGCATGCGCCGGTCTTTTTTTGCCGGGCGGCCGCTCGATCGCCCCCGCCCTGCCCCACGGATTCGAACGCCCGACTCAAACGCCCGTTTCAACCGCCCCGAACACGCGTGTCCACAGCGCCGTCACGGCCGCCCGCTCGTCGGCCACCACGGCCGGATCGACCCGCGCCTTCTCCATCCCGTCGAGCCGCAGCTTGTGCTGCAGCTTCCGGTACTTGCGGTACGCCGCGCCGACGCACTCGGCCTCGTCCTCGCCCATCAGCCCGAAGCGCGCGACCTCGCGCAGCAGCTCGATGTTGCCCGTGTTGCGGATCAGCGCGGCGTCGCTCGACGCGTGCAGCAGCACCCAGTACTGGACGATGAACTCGATGTCGACCATCCCGCCGCGGTCGTGCTTCAGGTCGAACAGCGCGGTCTGGTTCGGATGGCCGGCAAACACCTTGCCGCGCATGTCGACGATCTCCTTCGCGAGCCCGACGCCGTCGCGCGGCGTCGTCAGCACCTGCCGGCGGATCGCCTCGAAGTCCGCGCCGATCTGCGCGTCGCCCGCGCTGTAGCGGGCGCGCGTCAACGCCTGGTGCTCCCAGACCCACGCGGTATTCGCGGCGTCGCCCTCGCGCAGCTGGTAGCGGCGGAACGCGTCGAGATCGGTGACGAGCAGCCCGGCCTCGCCGTTCGGCCGCAGCCGCAGGTCGATGTCGAACAGCGCGCCCGCCCCGGTCGCCGTGGTAAGCCATGTGATGAGGCGCCGCGTGAAGGTCGTGTAGACGTCCGCCGAGCGCTCGTCGGCGTCGTCGTACAGGAAGATCAGGTCGAGATCCGATGCGTAGCCGAGCTCCTTGCCGCCCAGCTTGCCGTATGCGATCACCGCGAACTTCGGCACGTCGCGATGGCGCTTCGCGAGCTGCGACCAGACGACTTCGATCGTCACGTCGAGCACCGCGTCGGCCAGCTCGGACAGCCGGTCGCTCACGTGCTCGACCGACAGTTGCCCGGCCAGATCGATCAGCAGGATCCGGAACACCTCCGCGTGCTGCGCGTGGCGCAGCAGGTCCATCTGTTGCTCGGGGCCGTCGGCCGCGGCGAGGCGCGCGCGCAGGGCGTCCTTGAACGCGGGCCAGTCGAACGGGCTTGCAATCGCTTCGTCGTCGAGCAGTTCGTCGAGCAGTTGCGGGTGGCGGATCAGGTAGCCGCCGCCCCAGCGCGTCGCGCCGAGCACCGACAGCACGCGGTCGAGCGCAGCCGGATATTCGGTCAGCAGCGCGAGATAGACACCGCGCCGGCTGACCGTCTCGAGCAGGTCGAACAGGCGCACGATCGTGTCGTCGCGGCGCGCGGCGTCGAGGTTCGGCGCCGCCTCGAGCGCCCGCTGCGCGACGCTGTCGAAACGCTGCCGGCTCTTTTCCGGCAGGCCCGTGTAGCGGGACGACTGCCAGATCGCGCGCAGCCGCGCGAGCACGGTGGCCGGATCGGCGAAGCCTAGGCCGTCGAGGCGCGCGACCAGTGCGTCGTCCTCGCCGTCGTCGGCCAGCGCGCCGCTCCAGATCCACGCGGCCGCCGTGTCGTCGCCGGCCGCGCAGGGGCTGCCTTTCACCTTGTCCGCGAAAATCTGGTGAAACTGCGCCTCGACGAAGGTCCGGTGGCCGTCCAGCACCGTCATCAGCGCCGCATAGTCGGCAAAGCCGAGCGATGCGGCCAGCGCCGCGCGCTCGTCCGGTTCGACCGGCATCGCGTGGGTCTGCGCGTCGTTGCGGTACTGCAGCCGGTGCTCGAGCGTACGCAGGAAATTGTAAGCGTCGGTCAGCTGCGTGCGCACGTCCTCGCCGATCAGCCCGCGGGCCTGCGCATGGCGCAGCACCGCGAGCGTCGGCCGCACGCGAAACTCGGCATCCTGACCGCCGCGGATCAGCTGGAAGACCTGCGCGCTGAACTCGATCTCGCGGATCCCGCCGCGCCCGAGCTTGATGTCGTCGGCCTTGTCGGGCCGCATCGACGCGCGGCGCGCGGCTTCCTGCCGGATCTGCTGGTGCAGCGAGCGGATCGCGCCGATCACGCCGTAATCGAGATAACGGCGGTACACAAACGGCTTGACGATCGATTCGAGCTGCGACGCCAGCCGCCGCGCCGCTTCGCTGTCGCCCTCCGACACGAGCCGTCCCTTGATCCATGCATAGCGCTCCCACTCGCGCCCCTGCACGTAGAAATATTCCTCGAGCATCCCGAGGCTGCAGACGAGCGGCCCCGAATCGCCGTTCGGGCGCAGCCGCATGTCGACGCGAAACACGTAGCCGTCGGCCGTGACTTCCGACAGCACGCCGATCAGCCGCCGGCCGAGCCGCGTGAAGTATTCCTGCGTGGACAGCGGCGAACGCGCGCCGCCGGTCGTCTCGCCATCGTCCTCGTAGACGAAGATCAGGTCGATGTCCGACGACACGTTCAGCTCGCGGCCACCGAGCTTGCCCATCCCGACCACGCCGAGCACGACGCGCTGGCCGTCGGCGCCGCGCGGCTCGCCGTACTGCGCCTCGAGCTCGGCCGACAGCAGCGCGAGCGAGCGCTGCACGGCCACTTCCGCGAGATCGGTCATCGCGCCCGTCACCTCGGCGACGTCCGCCAGCCCGCGCAGGTCGCGTTCCGCGACCGCGCCGAATGCCTCGGCCCGCAGTTGCCGCAGCGCGCGCTTCAGTTGCTCCTCGGTCGGCGCGGCGGTGCCGGCCGACGTCGCGAGCAGTTCGGTGAGGCGCGCGTCGAGCTGCGCGCGGCCGAGCGGCGCAGCGGCCCATGCGGCGACCTGGTCGGCGAGCGCGGGTCGCGCAGCCGCCGCGCGGGCCAGGTAACGGGAATAGGACGTGCAGATCAGGGCGGAAGCGTCGGTCATCGAGAAAGCGGGCCTGGCGAAAAGGCCGGCCGGCACGGGAAGCGCCTGCGCGCCCCGCTCCCGACCGGCCCCATGGAACTCGGCGCGGCATCGCGGGGCGGGTGCGCCCGTCGCGAAACCGCGCGCCGGAAAGCCCGTGCCGCGCTGCCGCAACGGCCGCCGGCACGAACCCGTGTGATACATTTCAACGTCAGTCTGCAAAACTACCATATCGCCGCCCGTCCGCCGCATGTCCGACCGTCAGGAATCCGCCGTAGCTGCGCCCGAAGCGGGACCTCCGAAGCACGATCATCCGGTCCTGCGCCGCGTGTTCAGGGTGACGCTGGCAGTCGGTATCGGCACCTATTTCGTCGCGTCCGGCGCACTCCTCGGGCTGCGCTACGTGCTGCTGCCCCGCATCGACGAATTCCGCCCGCGCATCGAGCGCGCAGTGTCCGACAAGCTCCACGCGCAGCTTTCGATCGGCAAGCTTTCCCCGAACTGGTCCGGCATGCAGCCGGGCGTCGAACTCACGAACCTCACGATCCGCGGCCGCGACGGCAAGGTCGCGCTGTCGGTGCCGCACGCGACGGCCGCGCTGTCGTGGATGTCGCTGCTGCGGCTGTCGCCCGCGCTGTCGAGCCTGATCGTCGACCAGCCCGACCTCGTCGTCGCGCGCGCGGCCGACGGCTCGCTGAGCGTCGCGGGCGTCGGCGTGGCGACCACCCACGGCGGCAACGCCACGTTCGGCACGTGGCTGCTGAAGCAGGAGGCGATCGTGCTGCGCGGCGGCACGCTGCGCTGGCGCGACGCGCAGCATGACGCGCCGGAACTCGTGCTGTCGGGCATCCGGCTCGCGGTGCTCAACGACGGCCGGGTGCATAAGGCCGCGCTGCAGGCGCCCGCGAACGGCACGCTGCTGCTCGGCCCGCTCGATTTCCGCGCACGCTTCAGGCACAAGCCGCTCGCGCCGGTCGGCAAGCCGTCGAACTGGACGGGCGACGCGTACCTGTCGACGGGCCCGGTCGACCTGCAGACGCTGGCACGCTACCTCGACGTGCCGCTCACGATCCACGCGGGCCGGATCGACAACGCGATCTGGGCAACCTTCGGCGACGGCCACCTGCACTCGGCGGGCGGCGACCTGCAGGGCGCGGACGTCGCGCTGCGCGTGCGCCCGACGCAGCCGCGGCTCGACGTGCCGACGGTCGGCTTCGGCTGGGACATGGCGCTCGATGCCGGCCACGACTACACGCTGCACCTGTCGCGCTTCAACGCGGAGCTCGGCCAGCCGCCGCTGCCGGACGGCACGCCGCTCGCCCGCTCGCTCGCGCTGTCGACGCTGACGGCCCGCTACCGCGTGCCGACCGCGAACCAGGGGCAGCTGTTGAGCGTCGTCGGCGACCGTGTCGATCTCGGCATCCTGAGCGAGTTCATCCGCGGGCTGCCGCTGCCGGCGCGCCTGCGCAACGAGCTGATCAAGATCGACCCGCGCGGGATGGTGTCGAACTATCACATCGAGGTCGAGCGCGCGAAACCCGCGCACGCGGACCTCGCCGACGAGGAGCAGCGCACGGGCGCCGCGCCGATCGTCCGCTACCGCTTCCTCGGCGACCTGCAAGGCATCAGCTTCGCCGCACAGGAGCCGCCGCCCGGGCTCTCGCCGCGTGGCCACCCGCGCGCCGGCTGGCCGGGGGTCGAGAACCTGTGGGGTCGCGTCGATGCGAACGAGACGGGCGGCTCCGCGCATTTCGACACGGTCAACGCGGCCGTCACGGTGCCCGGTGAATTCGACGAGCCGCGCCTGACGTTCAACCGGCTGCGCGGCAATGCCAAATGGACGATCACGCCCGCGCCCGGCGAGAAACACGCGCGCGTCGACGTGTCGCTGCCCGACCTGCTCGTGTCGAACCCCGACGCCGAAATCGCGGTGTCGGGCTCGTACACGAACCCCGGCCACGGCCGCGGCTCGCTCGACCTGCGCGCCGATTTCGCGCGCGCGTCGGTGGCGCGCATTCCGCGCTACCTGCCGACCGGGATGTCCGAGCACCTGCGCGACTACCTCGGCCACGCGCTGCAGGACGGCCAGGTGACCAAGGGCGCGTCGATCGTCGCCCGCGGCCCGCTCGAGAAATTCCCGTTCGAACACGAGCCGGACGCCGGCGTGTTCCATATCGTCGCGCCGTTCACCGGCGGCCGCTTCGAACCGACGCCGTACCCGCCGCGCAAGCTCGCGAACGGCACGCCGAGCGTCTGGCCGGCGCTCGACGGGATCAACGGCGTGTTCGAGCTCGCGCAGAACAAGCTGCGCTTCGACATCGACCGCGCGCACTACAAGCGCGTCGCGCTGACGAAGGTCGCGGGCCGCATCGACGATCTCGGCAATCAGACCCACTCGCCGCTCATCATCGACGGCCATGCGCAGGGGCCGCTCGCCGACCTGATCGACTATGCGGACAACAGTTCGCTCGGCACGATGAGCGGCCATATCGGCCAGCGGATCGATGCGCAGGGGCCCGCGTCGCTCGCGCTCAAGATCACGATTCCACAGCACGTCGCACATCCGCACACGCACGTCGAAGGCGCGCTCGCGTTCGGCGGCAACACGCTGACGACCAGCGGCGTGCCGCCGCTGTCGGCGCTGCGCGGCAGTGTCCGGTTCACCGAGGCCGGTGCATCGCTGCACGACCTGTCGGGGCGCTTCCTCGGCGGCCCGGTGCGCGCGAACGGCAACTTCCAGTCGCACGGCCCGTACACGGTGGACGTCGACGGCCGGCTCGCGCTCGACGCCGCGCGCGGCCTGAACCTGCACGGCGCGGCCGCCGCGCTGCTCGAGCACGTGGTCGGCGACGCACCGTACAAGGTCGCCGACCACGG
>NZ_JAAGPP010000135.1:0-25515 GCF_017104975.1 Burkholderia sp. Ac-20344 | reverse complement strand
GCTGCCGTTCGACGCGCTCGAGCCGCTGCTCGCGTCCGCGCAGACCGACGGCGAGCGCGTCGCGCTCGTCGCACGCGCGTCGCGCGCGGGACGCTGGGCGCTGGCCGACGGCGTGCATTTCGTCGCGGCGCCGGAAGATCCGCAGGCGTATGCGCGCGACCTGTACGGGATGCTGCGTGCACTCGACCGTGCGCAGGTCGCGCGGATTCTCGTCGAGAAGCTGCCGGAGACCGTCGAATGGATCGCGGTCAACGATCGCCTCGGCCGCGCGGCGGCCGCGTTCGAAGCGCGCGACTGACGCCAATCGCGGTTCAGGAATGAAAAACGCCCGACCGGCAAACCGGTCGGGCGTTTTCGTTTGGGCGCGTGGCCGGCTGCTTACTTGCCGACGCCCGAGGCGGCGATCTTCGACTGGGCGAACTGGGCGAACAGCGCGTGCAGGTGCGTCGTCGGGTGGACCGTGTCGGCGAACATGTAGGTTTGATCCGCGTTCGCGACCGTGTAAGTCTGCTGCGAGCAGAACAGCGACGAGCCGAAGGCGGTTGCGTTCGCGACGCCGTACTGCGTGGCGGCCTGAACCATCGCCTTCAGGTTGCACGCGGTGTCGGTGTTCGATACGGTGAAGCCGTTCGCCTTGTAGTTCGCGAGGATGCCGTCCTGCCACGTGAACGTGTCGAGCAGCACGTACTTGGTCGTGTCCACCTTGAGTGCCTGCAGCGTCGCGGCGAGCGTGCCGTTGAACAGCATCGACAGTTGCGTGAGGGTCGTCTGCGTGCCGCCTTGCAGCGCGAGCGGCGTGCCGCCGATATCCGGCACGTTCGACACGAACACGTGCGTCGCGCCGGCGGCGACGATCTGCTGGACGAGGCCCGCGAGCTGCTGCGCGGCGGCGCCGATGTTCTGCTGCAGTTGCGTCGGCGTGATCGCGCCTGCCTGCAGCGCCGCGACCTGATAGAAGATGTCGTTCGCGCCGCCGTTGATCAGCACGATCTGGCCGGCGTTGAAGCTGCCGTGCTGCGACACGTATTGCTTGACCTGGTCGGCGATCGGCGTCGTGGTCGCCTGCGCGTAGTCGGCGTTCGGCACGCTCGCGTCCGCATGGCCGAGGCCCGGCTGCAGCGTCACGCGCGAGCCGCCCTGTGCGTACCCGAGACCGCCGGTGGCCTGCAGCGGAATGCCGAAGCCGCCCTGGTTCGCGGGCTGCAGCGTGTCGCCGTAGTACTGCGCGACGTTCTGGGTCCACACCTGGCCCGGGTTGGTCGTGAAGCGGCCGCCGCCGAAACCGAGCTTGATCTGCGAGTAGGTGCCCGCGTCGGACAGGCTGTCGCCGAACGACACGATCTGCATTTTCACGCCCGACGGCGGCGTGTTCGATGCGCTGTTGCTGTTGTTGTCGTCACCGCCGCCGCATGCGGCAAGCAGCGCGAGCGCGGCGCCGGCGATCGCGACTTGCGCGGTGCGCAGCATGCGCTGACGGGTGCGGGCAGGTGCGTGTTGTTGTGTCTGCATCGTTCGATCTCCTCGTAGATATGGCCTGATGTGTTTCTCATCTGCCGCGTGCCTGCTCGGTTCAGGGCTGCGCGGCGGCCGTTGGCTGAAACGGTTTATTGGTCTCGCGCAGCCGCAAGCGGCACGGTGCGCGGATCGGGGTTCGCGGCCTCGGCAATCTGCGCATGATAAGCGCTCGCCCACTCGGGCGGGCCGAAAATCGCGCGCAGCTTGTTGCGCCATCCGGCGACGCGCAATGCGTCGCCGGTCATCGACACCCACTCGTGGAACGTCGCGACGAGCGGGTTGTTCGAGCCGAGCCGCTCGACGATTCCGTACTGCGGCGGATCGTCGGGCGTTTCCTCGACATAGCTGCCGAACAGGCGATCCCAGATCACAAGGACGCCTGCGTAATTGCGGTCGATGTAGCGCGGATTACGTGCATGGTGCGCGCGGTGGATCGACGGCGTATTCAGCACGTATTCGAGCCAGCCGAGCTTGCCGATCTCCTGCGTGTGCACGAAGAACTGGAACGCGAGGTTGATCAGCACGATGCCGACGACCTGTTGCGGCGGAAAGCCGGCGAATGCGAGCGGCAGCCAGAACACCCACATTCCCGCGACGGGGTACATCAGGCTCTGGCGGAACGCCGTCGAGAAATTCATCCGTTCGGACGAGTGGTGCACGACATGCGCGGCCCACAGCCAGCGCACGCGATGGCTCGTGCGATGGAACACGTAGTAGAGGAAATCCTGCGCGACGAACAGCACCGCGAACGACAGCCAGCCGTCGTGCCACGTGAACAGGCGATAGTGTTGGTAGCAGTACGCATAGATGGGGATCACGAACAGCCACGCGATCTTGTCGGCGCCCTGGTGCATCAGCGCGAGCGCCGCGTTGCACAGCGTGTCGCGCCACGCATAGACAGGGTCTTGCGCACGAGTGCGGGCGAGGTGCCAGGCCTCCCACGCGATGCAGAGCAGGAAGACGGGCGCCAGCGCGAGCAGAAGCAATTCGACGTCGAATCGCATGGGCGTGTCTCCTTCTTTCCCCTGCAAGCCTTGAGGCCGGGCGCGTGGCCCGTTGTAGATATCGGTCAGGCCAACAGCCTACGCAATCGCCACGCGCTAGGCGAGGGGGGAGCGTAGAGGGTTCCCTCTGAGGACAGGGTTTCTACGGAAGCCGCACGGCACGGGGGCGGGCGGTGTGGCCCTGTTTTATGGGTGCGATTGGCGCGCGGTGCGTCGCACGCCGGTGGCGGCTGCCGTTTTAAACCGGGGAGGGCGGGATTCCGTGTGCGGGGGCGGTGGCAGGCCGCCCGGGTCACCCACGAGGGCGACCCGATGCGCGGTGCCATTCCGATGCAGGGGCCAAGCCGACGAGCGCCGGCAGCGGCCACGGGCCGCCGTGTGTCGCGGCGCGCGGAAACGTCAGTGCGCGCCCGCGTAGATCCACTCGAGCAGCGAGTCGTGCGCGGCGCGCGCGGCTTCCGCGTGATCGTCGTTGATGAAGCTGACGACGATGTAGCTCTGGCCGTCGGCGCCGGCGACGTAGCCGGCGATCGCGCGCACGTCGCGCAGCGTGCCGGTCTTGATGTGCGCGTTGCCGAGCACGCCGGCGTTGGTGAGGCGGTTCTTCATCGTGCCGTCGATGCCGGCGATCGGCAGCGAATCGATGAAGGCCTGCGCGACGGGGCTCGCGTTCGCGGCCTGCAGCAGCGACGCGAGCGACAGCGCGCTCACGTGCTCTTCGCGCGACAGGCCCGAGCCGTTCTCGAGCACGAGGTCGGGCATCGCGATGCCGTTCTTCTGCAGGAACGCCTGGATCGCGCGGCTCGACTGCTCGGGCGTCGCGGGCGGCTTGCCGCTGACCGCGCCGATCGTCAGGAACAGGTTGCGCGCCATCACGTTGTTGCTGAACTTGTTGATGTCGTAGACGATGCTGCCGAGCACCGGGCTGTGATGCACGGCGAGGGGCCGCGCGGTGGTCGGCACCTTGCCTTCGCTCACCGGCCCCGCGATCGTGCCGCCGTCCTGCTGCCACAGCGCGAGGAAGCCGCGCGCGAAGAACGTCGTGTGATCGAGGATCGCGAGGTTGGTCGTGTGCGCGCCGCAACGCAGCGGATAGTCGCCGGCGAACGAGGCGGTCATGATCCCGCTGCCGGCCGTCAGCGTCGGGCGCGCGGCTGCGGCGGCCGCGCTGCACGAGCCCGTGCCTTCGACGAGCTGGTTGTCGATCGACAGGTCCGCGAGCGGCGGCAGCACGTCGACGGCCACCTTGCCGTCGTCGCCCGGCGTGACGGTGAATGACACGGCCTTGAATGCGTACAGCAGCGGATCGGGGCCGACGTTGTACGGCGCGCTCGCATCGTCGTCGAACGAAGGGAGATCGCGCGTCGATGCCGCGAAGTAGCTCTTGTCGAGCACGAGGCCGCCGGCCACGCGCTTGACGCCGGCCTTGCGGAGCTTGTCGACGAGGTCGATCAGCTCTTCGGGCACGAGCTTCGGATCGCCGGTGCCCTTGATGTACAGGTTGCCCTGCAGCGTGCCGTCGGGGTCGATCGTGCCGTCCGTGTAGGCAGTCGTGCGCCAGCGGTAGTCGGGGCTGAGGATCGACAGGCCCGAGAAGGTCGTCACGAGCTTCATCGTCGATGCGGGCATCATCGGCCGGCTCGCATTCCATGCGATCAGCGGTTCGGGATCGCCGACGCGCTCGACGACGACGCTCATCGCCGACGCCGGCACCTTCGCGCGCTGCAGCGCGACGAGCACGGACGCCGGCAGGCCGGCCGCGCGCGCGGCCGGCGACACGACCGTCGTCTTGCGCGCTTCCTTGTGGGATTTCTTGCGGGCCTGCGCGGCGGGCGCGAAGGCGAGGGCCGTGCAGGTGGCGACGATGGCGGCTGCCCGCAGGCAGACGCGGGCGCGGGGGGCGAACCGGGTGGACAGATCGGAAATCGGCATGAGCGAATACGGGAGAAGCGCGACGTTCGGGCAGGGCGCGCGCGGCGCCAAAGCGCACATTGTAGAGACAAGTCCGGACAGCTCCCTTGCAATCCGCCTTTCTGTTGCATTGCACGGTGCCGCGCGCGCGGTTCGCGGCGCTACAATGGTCGGCGTGTCTGACTCGCCCCATGGATGTCTGTCCCGATGCGGATTCTGCTTGTCGAAGATGATCGAATGATTGCCGAAGGCGTGCGCAAGGCGCTGCGCTCGGACGGCTTTGCGGTCGACTGGGTGCAGGACGGCGACGCCGCACTGACGGCGCTCGGCGGCGAGACGTACGACCTGCTGCTGCTCGACCTCGGCCTGCCGAAGCGCGACGGCATCGACGTGCTGCGCACGCTGCGCGCGCGCGGGCTGGCGCTGCCGGTGCTGATCGTCACCGCGCGCGACGCGGTGGCCGATCGCGTGAAGGGGCTCGACGCAGGCGCCGACGACTACCTCGTCAAGCCGTTCGACCTCGATGAACTGGGCGCGCGGATGCGCGCGCTGATCCGCCGCCAGGCCGGGCGCAGCGAATCGCTGATCCGCCACGGCGCGCTGACGCTCGATCCCGCTTCGCACCAGGTGACGCTCGACGGCGCGCCCGTCGCGTTGTCCGCGCGCGAGTTCGCACTGCTCGAGGCGCTGCTCGCGCGGCCTGGCGCGGTGCTGTCGAAGAGCCAGCTCGAGGAGAAGATGTACGGCTGGGGCGAGGAGATCGGCAGCAACACGGTCGAGGTCTACATCCACGCGCTGCGCAAGAAGCTCGGCTCGGACCTGATCCGCAACGTGCGCGGGCTCGGCTACATGGTCGTCAAGGAAAGCTGACGCGTGAGGTCGATTCGTCATCAATTGCTGATCTGGCTGCTCGCGATCGTCGTTGCAGGCGTGGGCATCGCGGGCTGGCTCATCTACCGGCAGGCGCTCGCCGAGGCGAACGAACTGTTCGACTACCAACTGCAGGAAATCGCAGCGGCCTTGCCGTCCGAGCCGTTCTCGCAGGTGTTCGGCTCACGCACCAACGGCGACGAAGGCATCGTGATCCAGATCTGGAACCGCAACGGCGTGCTGATGTACTTCTCGCATCCGCGTGCGCCGATCGCGCCGCGCGCGGAGCTCGGCTTCTCGACCGAGCGCACCGACCGCGGCGAATGGCGCGTGTACGGCGCGATCGTCGGCGACAATGTCGTGCAGCTCGCGCAGCCGCTGTCGGTGCGCAACCGGCTCGCGGCGAACGTCGCGCTGCGCACGTTGTGGCCGCTGATCGTGCTGCTGCCGTTCCTCGGCGCGGCCGTGTGGGTGATCGTCGGGCGCGGGCTCGCACCGCTCGGCCGCGTGACGCGCGCGGTCGAGGCGCGCCGGCCGGAAGCGCTCGATCCGCTGCCCGATGCGCGCCTGCCGCTCGAGGTGCAGCCGCTCGTGCGGGCGCTGAACGGGCTGCTCGCGCGGCTGTCGGCCGCGCTCGACACGCAGAAGGCCTTCGTGGCCGACGCCGCGCACGAACTGCGCACGCCGCTCGCGGCCGTGCAGATCCAGGCGCAGCTCGTCGCCCGCGCGAAGGACGACGCATCGCGCCGCGAGGCGGTCGCGGATCTCCAGGATGGCGTGTCGCGTGCGACGCGTCTCACGGAGCAACTGCTCGCGCTTGCACGCGCCGAACCGGATGGCGCAACGATGCGCGAGCCGGTCGACCTGCAGGCGCTGCTCGCCGAATGCGTGGCCGCGCTTGCGCCGCTCGCGCAGCGGCGCGACATCGATCTCGGTTTCGAGGAGACGCGCGCGGCGAGCGTCGTCGCGGACGTCGGCGCGCTGCGCGTGATGTTCGGCAACCTGCTCGACAACGCAGTGAAGTACACGCCGGATCACGGCCGCATCGACGTATCGCTGACCCGCGACGCGGCCGGCCGCGCGTGCGTGCAGATCGGCGACAGCGGGCCCGGCATTCCGGCCGACGAGCGCGAGCGCGTGTTCGACCGCTTCTATCGCGACAGCTCCGCACGGGCGCGCACCGACGTGTCGGGCAGCGGGCTCGGGCTCGCGATCGTCAAGCGCGTGGCCGCGCAGCAGGGCGCGACGGTGTCGCTCGGCGACGCGGCCGCGGGCGGCCTGCTCGTCAGCGTCGTGTTCCGCGACGCAGAGATGCCGGCCGAGGCGCCGCAGCCGTCCGAATCCGTGTGAAGCAGGGCACCGCCGGGCGGGCGCCGGCGGCCGCTTAAGCCCCGCTTAAGGCTGATTAAGCCTCCTTTAAGTCAGGGTCGTTACGCTGCGTCCTAACAAAGAGGAGGTCCTACGATGAACACCCGATTCCTTGCGCGCGGCGCCGTCGCGGTCGCCGTGGCGGCTGCCCTGTCCGCCGGTTATGTCGCCGGCACCCGCCGCGCCGATCCGCAGATCATCACGCCCGCGCAGGCCGCCGCACTGATGCCGGCCGAAGCGGCAGCCAAGACCGGCATCCCCGATTTCTCCGGGCTCGTCGAGACTTACGGCCCGGCGGTCGTGAACATCAGCGCGAAGCACGTCGTGAAGCAGGTGTCGCGGCGCGTGCAGCAGCCGCAGCTGCCGATCGATCCGAGCGACCCGTTCTACCAGTTCTTCAAGCACTTCTACGGCCAGGTGCCGGGCATGGGCGGCGACGCGCAGCCGGACGACCAGCCGAGCGCGAGCCTCGGTTCCGGGTTCGTCATCAGCGCCGACGGGTACATCCTCACCAACGCGCACGTGATCGACGGCGCGAACGTCGTCACGGTCAAGCTGACCGACAAGCGCGAATACCGGGCGAAGGTTGTCGGCGCGGACAAGCAGTCCGACGTCGCAGTACTGAAGATCGACGCGAGCGGCCTGCCGACCGTGAAGATCGGCGACCCGGCGCAGAGCAAGGTCGGCCAGTGGGTCGTCGCGATCGGTTCGCCGTACGGCTTCGACAACACGGTCACGTCGGGCATCATCAGCGCGAAGTCGCGCGCGCTGCCGGACGAGAACTACACGCCGTTCATCCAGACCGACGTGCCGGTGAACCCCGGCAACTCGGGCGGCCCGCTGTTCAACCTGCAGGGCGAGGTGATCGGCATCAACTCGATGATCTATTCGCAGACGGGCGGCTTCCAGGGCCTGTCGTTCGCGATCCCGATCAACGAGGCGATCAAGGTGAAGGACGAGCTCGTGAAGACGGGCCATGTGAGCCGCGGCCGCCTCGGGGTCGCCGTGCAGGGGCTGAACCAGACGCTCGCGAGCTCGTTCGGACTGCAGAAGCCGGACGGTGCGCTCGTCAGCTCGGTCGATTCGAACGGCCCGGCCGCGAAGGCCGGCCTGCAGCCGGGCGACGTGATCCTGTCGGTCAACGGCTCGCCGGTCGCCGATTCGACGTCGCTGCCCGCGCAGATCGCGAACCTGAAGCCGGGTTCGAAGGCCGACCTGCAAATCTGGCGCGACAAGTCGAAGAAGTCGATCAGCGTGACGCTTGGCGCGATGGCCGACGCGAAGCTCGCGTCGAATGACGGCGGGCCGGTCGAGCAGGGGCGCCTGGGCGTTGCGGTGCGCCCGCTGTCGCCGCAGGAGCGCAGCGCCGACAACCTGTCGCACGGCCTGATCGTGCAGCAGGCCGGCGGGCCGGCCGCCAACGCGGGCATCCAGCCCGGCGACGTGATCCTTGCGGTCAACGGCCGCCCGGTCACGAGCCCCGAGCAGTTGCGCGACGCGGTCAAGGGAGCGGGCAACAGTCTTGCTCTGTTGATCCAGCGCGATAATGCACAGATCTTCGTGCCGGTCGACCTGAGCTGACCGGCCACGGCCGACGGCCGGCCAGGCCGGCCGCGGCGGGCGCCGCCGCCGTTCGAACGCGTGACGCTGCGCCCTGTATGTGTTCCGACCCCAAGGAGGGAGCCATGCAATATCTACGCAACGTGTCCCGATTTGCCGTCGCCGCGGCGCTGGCCGTCGGCCTCGCAGCCGGAGCGACCGGCGCGTACGCGCAGTCGGACGGCTTGCCCGCCGCGCGCCAGCAAGGCGACGTCACCTTCGTGTCCGGCGGTGTCGGGCTGGACGAATCGACGGCGTTCCAGCGCAACGAGCCGAATTGGCCGCTGGCGCTGCGTTTCACCGGCAAGGGCGGCGAGTTCCTGGCCGACGTCCATGTGCGGATCGTCGACGGCAAGGGCGACGAAGTGCTGAAGACCGACGCGCGCGGGCCGTACATGCTCGTGAAGGTGCCGCCGGGCCGCTATACGGTGCATGCGTCGTACCAGGGCAACGAGGAATCCCGCGCCGTCACGGTCGGCGCGAAGGGCGGCGCGAAGACCGCATTCCAGTGGAGCGCGCAGTAGCCTGCCGCGCGCGGCCCCGGCCCGGGGTCGCGCATTCGGCTGCGGTTTCGCCCATAATGAAAGCCACGGCACGAGTGCCGTGGCTTTTTCGTTTCCTGAGCCCGGTTTGGCCGGGCCGCCCGAAGGAGAAACGATGTCCGACGCAGCCGATCCTCGTCTCGAAATCGTGCCGAACCGTCACCGCGTGCGCGTGATCCATCGCGGCATCACGTACGCCGATTCGCACGGCGCGCTGACCGTGCGCGAAACGGGCCTGCCGGACACGCACTACCTGCCGCGCGGCGACGTCAACATGCGCCGGCTCGTGAAATCAGGCGTCACGTCGGCCTGCCCGTTCAGGGGCCAGGCCGTGCACTTCGACTTGCAGACGGAAGACGGCGTGATCGAGAACGCCGCATGGAGTTACGAGGAACCGAAGGAGGCCGCGGCGGTGCTCGCGCACTACGTGGCCTTCGACGCTGCACGGATCGACAGTCTCATCGAGACGTCCTGATGCGGCGTGCGTTCATCGGGGAGGCGTCATGGAACTGAACGACACATTACGCGTACCGCTCGCGCTGCCTGTCATGCGGGAGGCGTTCGAGGATCTCGCGTTGCTGCGCGCGAGCTTCGACCATTGCGAATCCTTCGTGAAGCTCGCGGACGGCGAGTTCGCGCTGACGATCACGGTGCCGCTCGGCCCGCTGCGCGCTCGCTACGACGTGCGTGCGCATGTGGCCGCCGAGCAGGGCGACGCGGAAGGGCAGCCGCGCCGCGTGCTCAACTTCAAGGCGCGGGCCGACGGACTCGGCGCGCTGCGCGGCCAGGTCGAACTGGTGCTGATGCCGGACGACGACGCGAACGCCACGCGCATCGAGTACGTGGTCTGGGCGACGGCGAGCGGCCCGCTCACCGAACTGCCGGGACGGCAGATCGAACATGCGCTGCGCGAATGGACCGACGATTTCTTCCGTGAATTCTGCGCGGTCGTGCAGGCGAAGCACGGTCTCGCACCGAATCGCGCGCGCTCGGCCGCACCGCGGCGCCAGCACGTGTTCCTGCGGCCAGCATCGCTGGTGGCCGCGACGAAGCGTGCGCTGCCGCCGCACCTCGGCGGCGCGCTGACCGGGCGTACCGCCGGCGCGCTCCCGCATCGCGGCTCCGGCACGGTGCCGGTCTGGGCGTGGGCCGCGATGATCGTCTTCGTCGCCTTGCTGCTCTACGCGGCGCGCTGGATCAACGGCGGCTGAGGGGCCGGCCGGTTCCGCGGCAAGGCCGGCCCGTCGCGCGCGTTACCGCACGGCATCGGCGCCGGCACCGCGAAACTCCCTTCGATATGCCGACGGCGACGTGCCGAGCGCGCCCGCGAAATGCTGGCGCAGCGACACGCTCGACCCGTAGCCGGCCGCCTGCGCGATCGCATCGATCGACTGCCCGGTGGTTTCCAGCAGATGCTGTGCGCGCGCGAGCCGCTCGGCCTGCAGCCACGCGGTGACGGTCGTGCCGGTCGCCTGGCGGAAGTGGCGGGTGAACGTGCGCCGGCTCATCAGTACGCGCTCGGCGAGCGAATCGACGCTGTGCGCGGCGTCGAGGTGTGCACGCACCCAGTCGAGCAGGCCCGCGAGCCGCGCATCGCGCGGGTGCGCGGCGACCGGCTGCGGCACGTATTGCGCCTGCCCGCCCTGGCGGTGCGGCGGGATCACGAGGCGGCGCGCGATCTGGTTCGCGGCGTCCGAGCCGAAGCGCCGCCGCACGACGTGCAGGCAGCAGTCGAGCCCGGCGGCCGTGCCGGCCGACGTCATCAGGTTGCCGTCATCCACGTACAGCACGTCCGGATCGAGCTTCACGCGCGGAAAGCGTTGCGCGAAGTCGTCGGCCCATGCCCAGTGCGTGGTGGCCGGGCGGCCGTCGAGCAGGCCGGCCGCGGCGAGCACGTAGGCGCCGAGGCACAGCCCGACGAGCTGCGCGCCACGCTCGGCGGCCACGCGGACGGCGTCGAGGAGCACGTCGGGCGGCGCTTCGTCCGGATCGCGCCACGCGGGCACGATGACGATGTCCGCGTCGTCGAGCGCGTCGAGCCCGTATGGCGCGGTGATCGTGAAGCCGCCCGTCGTCGACAGCGGGCCGCGCTCGGCCGAGCAGACGCGGAACTCGAACACGGGCGACGCAGCCGCGTCGCGTTCCTTGCCGAACACGACGGACGGCACCGACAGGTGGAACGGGCTGATGCCGTCGTACGCGATCACGGCAACGACGGTCGGAGCGGGCGGGGGGAACCGGGTGGACGGGGCGGCGGCGGTCATGACGGGTTCCGGAATGGCGATGGCCCGATTCTATCGAAGAATGGCTATCAGGCCACTGTCCGCGCGAGCGAGGCGCGCCGACAATGCATCGCATCGCGCTGCTGGCCGTTCCGTTCCGGGGCGGGGCAGCGCGCGAGGACCAGGAGCCCGCCATGTCGAATGCCGTCCCGCAATCCGCTTCCCGTTCCGATTCCCGCCCGGCCTCCCGCCGCGCGCTGATCGTGATCGACGTCCAGAACGAATACGTGACGGGCAACCTGCCGATCGAGTATCCGCCGCTCGACATGTCGCTCGCGAACATCGGCCGAGCGATCGATGCCGCGCATGCGGCCGGCGTGCCGGTGATCGTCGTCCAGCACGTCGCGCCGGCCGGCGCGCCGATCTTCGCACCCGGCACCGACGGCGTCGCGCTGCACGCGGTCGTTGCCGGCCGGCCTTACGCGCACCTGATCGAGAAGAAGCAGGCAAGCTCGTTCGCCGGGACCGACCTTGCGGCGTGGCTCGACGCGCACGGGATCGACACGCTTGCGGTAGCCGGCTACATGACGCACAACTGCAATGCGTCGACGGTCTATCACGCGGCGCACGCGGGGCTGAATGTCGAGTACCTGAACGACGCGACGGGCGCGCTGCCGTACGAGAACGAAGCAGGTGCGGTGAGCGCCGAGGAGATTCACCGTGTGTACACGGTGGTGTTTCAGTCGAATTTCGCGGCCGTGATGTCGACCGACGCGTGGATCGCCGGACTGGCCGGCGCACCGATGCCGAAGCGCGATTCGATCGCCGCATCGAACCGGCGGGCCCGAGCACAGCGCGCGAAGGCGGCCTGAACCGGGCGGGGAGACGAGGGTGAGGGCAGCGTGTTGGCGAAGTTGGCACTCGGCCCGGCGCGCCGCCCGATGAAACGAACACCGCGGGCGAACGCGCATCGCGCGGTCAGCCGTCCTTCAGCATCGCCGGGCTGTAGCGCAGCATGTCGAAACAGCCGTCGACGAGCTTTTCCGCATGCTGCTCGGCGTCGATCTCGTCGGGCAGCATCAGCATGTCGCGCACGAAACCGCTGACGAGCGTATGCAGCATCAGCGTCGCGCGCCATGTATCGAGCCGCTCGGGCAGCAGCTTGAGCCGCACGGCCCCCGCGAGATCGGCGTCGATCGCGTGCAGCGCCTCGCTCATCCCCGCGCGGTTGCGCTGCAGCAGCGGCTCCAGGTCCGCGACGTATTCGCACTTCATGAACAGGATGCTGAACACGCGGCGCAACTGCGCGTCGCGCTGCACGCCGAGCAGGCACCAGATCAGGATCTGACGAATTTTCTCGAGCGGATTGCCGCCCGGTGCGTCGAGCGGCATCCGCTTCAGCTCGTCGATCGGCAGAAACACGCGGTCGAACATCGCGTCGAACAGTTCGCTCTTGTTCGCGAAGTGCCAGTAGATTGCGCCGCGCGTCACGCCGGCGTGCTGCGCGATGTCGGCGAGCGACGTGTGCGACACCCCCTTTTCGAAAAACACGTGTTCGGCGGCGTCGAGAATGCGATTGCGCGTCTCGAGTGCCTCCTCCTTGGTACGTCTGACCATGTGCAGGCCTGATTGGAATCGATCGTAGGTGAAATATAGGGTCTGCAACCCTCGGCGTAGTCATATAGACTGACTACGCTTGCAGCTGGTAACAATCCGTAAGACTGGACAGCCGGCGGAGCATAAACGGGCTTTTTACATACATTCATGAATGTATATACAATACCACCCTACGATCGAATGACCCAAGTGGCAATCAGTTAATATCCCACTCTGCTGATTCCCGCCAAAGTACCAGTCCGCAGTTGCGGGGCAACCTGTCGGCACGGAGGTTTCGTGCCGCTTGCTGTATCTAGCAGTCCAGTAATTCAGGTGTTCGATCTGCGCCGTGAGGCGCATCCGTGTTGCACTCCCTCCGGTCGGGTGTGGCACTTATTCCATTGGTTATACACAGAGGTCGCTCCATGCGCGTCGAACGGGTTCCATACCGCTTAATCACTGTCGCGACGGCCGCCGTTTTCCTGGCCGCGTGCGGGAAAAAAGAATCGGCACCGCCACCGCAAACGCCGGAAGTCGGCGTCGTCACCGTCCAGCCGCAAGCCGTACCGATCTTCAGCGAACTGCCGGGCCGCACCAGCGCGTTCCTCGTCGCGCAGGTGCGCGCACGGGTCGACGGCATCGTGCTGCGTCGTGAATTCACCGAAGGCACCGACGTCAAGGCCGGCCAGCGTCTGTACAAGATCGATCCGGCGCCGTACATCGCTGCATTGAACAGCGCGAAGGCAACGCTCGCGAAGGCGCAGGCGAACCTCGTCACGCAGAACGCGCTGGTCGCGCGCTACAAGGTGCTGGTGGCTGCGAACGCAGTCAGCAAGCAGGACTACGACAACGCGGTGGCCACGCAAGGCCAGGCCGCGGCGGACGTCGCGGCCGGCAAGGCGGCGGTTGACACCGCGCAGATCAACCTCGGCTACACCGATGTCGTGTCGCCGATCACCGGCCGCGTCGGCATTTCGCAAGTGACGCCGGGCGCGTACGTGCAGGCGAGCCAGGCGACGCTGATGTCGACGGTCCAGCAGCTCGACCCGGTGTACGTCGACCTTACGCAGTCGAGCCTCGAAGGCCTGAAGCTGCGTCAGGACGTGCAGAGCGGCCGCCTGAAGACGAGCGGCCCGGGCGCCGCGAAGGTGTCGCTGATCCTCGAGGACGGCAAGACCTATGCGGAGCCGGGCAAGCTGCAGTTCTCGGACGTGACGGTCGACCAGGCCACCGGCTCGGTGACGATCCGCGCGGTCTTCCCGAACCCGGGCAAGGTACTGCTGCCGGGCATGTTCGTGCGTGCACGGATCGAGGAAGGCGTGAACGAGAACGCGTTCCTGGTGCCGCAGATCGGCGTCACGCATGACCAGAAGGGCCAGGCGATCGCGATGGTGGTGAACGCCGGCAACAAGGTCGAGCCGCGTCCGCTGAAGACCACCGGCATGCAGGGCCAGAACTGGATCGTCGAAGGCGGTCTGCAAGCGGGCGACCACGTGATCGTGCAGGGCGGCGAGAAGGTGCGCCCGGGTGCGACCGTGAAGTCGGTACCGGCGCAGCTCGCACCGGCGGCCGGAGCCGCATCGGGCGCCGCCGCTGCCACCGCCGCGCCGGCTGCCGCCGGTTCCGGCGCCGCTGCCGCATCCGGTGCCGCCGCATCGGGCGCCGCGCCGGCGAGTGCTGCCGCTGCTTCGAGCGCGCAATAACAGGGAGCCTGTTTCATGGCAAAGTTTTTTATCGATCGCCCGATCTTCGCGTGGGTGATCGCCATCATCCTGATGCTGGCCGGGGTTGCGGCGATCTTCACGCTGCCGATCTCGCAGTATCCGACGATCGCGCCGCCATCGATCCAGATCACCGCGAACTACCCGGGCGCTTCCGCGAAGACGGTGGAAGACACGGTGACGCAGGTGATCGAGCAGCAGATGAGCGGTCTCGACAACTTCCTGTACATGTCGTCGACCAGTGACGACTCGGGCAACGCGACGATCACGCTGACCTTCGCGCCGGGTACCAACGCCGACATCGCGCAGGTTCAGGTGCAGAACAAGCTGTCGCTCGCGACGCCGATTCTGCCGCAGGTCGTGCAGCAGCTCGGGCTGTCGGTGACGAAGTCGAGCAGCAGCTTCCTGCTGGTGCTCGCCTTCAACTCCGAAGACGGCAGCATGAACAAGTACGACCTCGCGAACTTCGTGGCGTCGCACGTGAAGGATCCGATCAGCCGGTTGAACGGCGTCGGTACCGTCACGCTGTTCGGCTCGCAGTACGCGATGCGGATCTGGCTCGACCCGAACCGCCTGACGAACTACGGCCTCACGCCGGTCGACGTCAGTTCGGCGATCACCGCGCAGAACGTGCAGATCGCGGGCGGCCAGATCGGCGGCACGCCGTCCACGCCGGGCACCGTGCTGCAGGCGACGATCACCGAATCGACGCTGCTGCAGACGCCCGAGCAGTTCGGCAACATCCTGCTGAAGGTCAACCAGGACGGCTCGCAGGTTCGCCTGAAGGACGTCGCGCAGATCGGCCTCGGCGGCGAAAACTACAACTTCGACACGAAGTACAACGGTCAACCGACCGCGGCACTCGGTATCCAGCTCGCGACCAACGCGAACGCGCTGGCGACCGCGAAGGCCGTGCGCGCGAAGATCGACGAGCTGGCGCCGTTCTTCCCGCACGGCCTCGTCGTGAAGTACCCGTACGACACGACGCCGTTCGTGAAGCTGTCGATCGAGGAAGTGGTCAAGACGCTGCTCGAAGGTATCGTGCTCGTGTTCCTCGTGATGTATCTGTTCCTGCAGAACCTGCGGGCGACGATCATCCCGACGATCGCGGTGCCGGTCGTGCTGCTCGGCACGTTCGCGATCATGTCGATGGTGGGCTTCTCGATCAACACGCTGTCGATGTTCGGCCTCGTGCTCGCGATCGGCCTGCTGGTCGACGATGCGATCGTGGTCGTGGAGAACGTCGAGCGCGTGATGGCGGAAGAGGGCCTGTCACCGAAGGAGGCGACCCGCAAGGCGATGGGCCAGATCACCGGCGCACTCGTCGGCGTGGCGCTCGTGCTGTCGGCGGTGTTCGTGCCGGTGGCGTTCTCGGGCGGCTCGGTCGGCGCGATCTATCGTCAGTTCTCGCTGACGATCGTGTCGGCGATGGTGCTGTCGGTGCTCGTCGCGTTGATTCTGACGCCGGCACTGTGCGCGACGATCCTCAAGCCGATCCCGCAAGGGCATCACGAAGAGAAGAAGGGCTTCTTCGGCTGGTTCAACCGCACGTTCAACAACAGCCGCGACAAGTACCACGTCGGCGTGCACCACGTGATCAAGCGCTCGGGCCGCTGGCTCATCATCTACCTGGTCGTGATCGTCGCGGTCGGCCTGCTGTTCGTGCGCCTGCCGAAGTCGTTCCTGCCGGATGAAGACCAGGGCCTGATGTTCGTGATCGTGCAGACGCCGTCGGGCTCGACGCAGGAAACGACCGCGAAGACGCTCGCGAACATTTCCGACTACCTGCTGAAGGACGAGAAGGAAATCGTCGAATCGGCGTTCACGGTCAACGGCTTCAGCTTCGCCGGCCGCGGCCAGAACTCCGGTCTCGTGTTCGTGCGCCTGAAGGACTACTCGCAGCGTCAGCATGCGAACCAGAAGGTGCAGGCGCTGATCGGCCGGATGTTCGGGCGCTACGGCGGCTACAAGGACGCGATCGTGATCCCGTTCAACCCGCCGTCGATTCCTGAACTCGGTACGGCTGCCGGCTTCGACTTCGAGCTGACGGACAACGCGGGTCTCGGCCACGATGCGCTGATGGCCGCGCGTAACCAGCTGCTCGGGATGGCCTCGAAGGATCCGACGCTGCAGGGCGTGCGCCCGAACGGCCTGAACGATACGCCGCAGTACAAGGTCGACATCGACCGCGAGAAGGCGAATGCGCTCGGCGTGACGGCGGATGCGATCGACCAGACGTTCTCGATCGCATGGGCGTCGAAGTACGTGAACAACTTCCTGGATACCGACGGCCGGATCAAGAAGGTGTACGTGCAGGCAGACGCACCGTTCCGGATGACGCCGGAAGACCTGAACATCTGGTACGTGCGCAACGGGTCGGGCGGGATGGTGCCGTTCAGCTCGTTCGCGACCGGTCACTGGACGTACGGTTCGCCGAAGCTCGAGCGCTACAACGGCGTGTCGGCGATGGAAATCCAGGGCCAGGCCGCACCGGGCAAGTCGACCGGTCAGGCGATGTCCGCGATGGAAGGGCTCGCGAAGAAGCTGCCGGTCGGTATCGGCTATTCGTGGACCGGCCTGTCGTTCCAGGAAATCCAGTCCGGTTCGCAGGCGCCGATCCTGTACGCGATCTCGATCCTCGTCGTGTTCCTGTGTCTCGCGGCGCTGTATGAAAGCTGGTCGATCCCGTTCTCGGTGATCATGGTGGTGCCGCTCGGCGTGATCGGCGCACTGCTTGCGGCCACGATGCGCGGCCTCGAGAACGACGTGTTCTTCCAGGTCGGCCTGCTGACGACCGTGGGCCTGTCCGCGAAGAACGCGATCCTGATCGTGGAGTTCGCACGCGAACTCCAGATGACGGAGAAGATGGGGCCGATCGAGGCCGCGCTGGAAGCGGCGCGCTTGCGGCTGCGTCCGATCCTGATGACGTCGCTCGCGTTCATTCTCGGCGTGATGCCGCTCGCGATCAGCAACGGCGCGGGTTCGGCGAGCCAGCACGCAATCGGTACGGGCGTGATCGGCGGGATGATCACGGCGACGTTCCTCGCGATCTTCATGATCCCGATGTTCTTCGTGAAGATCCGTGCGATCTTCAGCGGCGAGAAGGAAGACGTCGACGAGGCGCTGCGCCTGGCTCAGGAGCACTCGCACCACGAAGAGAAGCCGGGCAACGGCGACGAAGGCAACAAGGGACAGTGATGATGCAAAAACACGCTTTGACTGCAATCGCGGTCGCGCTCTTTGCCACGGGCTGCACGATGGCGCCGCATTACAAGCGGCCCGATGCGCCCGTCGCGCAGGCGTACCCGGCCGGCGGCGTCTACGCGACGCAGCCGGGTGCGGCCGGCGCGCGCAGCGCGAACGGGCAAGCTGCGACCGCCATCGGCTGGCGCGAGTTCTTCGTCGATCCGCGCCTGCAGCGGCTGATCGAGATCGCGCTGAACAACAACCGCGACCTGCGCGTGTCGGTGCTGAACATCGAGGCGGCGCGCGCGCAGTACCAGATCACGCGCGCGGGGTTGTTCCCGACGCTCGACGGCACGGGCACCGGCAACATCCAGCGTGTGCCGCAGGGCCTGTCGACGACGGGCGCGCCGTACATCTCGCGTGCCTACAACGTCGGCCTTTCGGCGTCGTGGGAACTCGACCTGTTCGGCCGCGTGCAGAGCCTGAAGGACCAGGCGCTCGCGCAGTACCTGTCGACGTCGTATGCACGGCAGGCATCGGAGATCTCGCTGGTGGCGCAGGTGGCCGATCAATACCTGACGCTGCTGTCGACCGACGACCTGCTGAAGGTCACGGAAAACACGCTGAAGACGGCGCAGGACTCGTACAACCTGACGAAGCTGCAGTTCGACAACGGCACGGGCTCCGAGCTCGAACTGCGTCAGGCGCAGACGGTGGTCGAGACGGCACTTGCAAACCAGCAGGCTCAGGCACGCGCTCGCGCGCAGGCGCTGAACGCACTGGTGCTGCTGATCGGCGAGCCGCTGCCGGACGACCTGCCGGCCGGCATGCCGCTCGACGCGCAGAACCTGCTGACGGATGTGCCGGCAGGCCTGCCGTCGGACCTGCTGACGCGTCGTCCGGACGTGATGCAGGCCGAGCAGACGCTGTTGGCCGCGAACGCGAACATCGGTGCGGCCCGCGCGGCGTTCTTCCCGAAGATCTCGCTGACGGGTGCGTTCGGCACCGGGAGCCCGACGCTCGGCGGCCTGTTCAAGGCCGGTACGGCCGCATGGTCGTTTGCGCCGCAGATCACGATGCCGATCTTCGAAGGCGGGCAGAACATCGCGAACCTGAACCTTGCGCACGTGCAGAAGCGCATCGAGATCGCGAACTACGAGAAGGCGATCCAGTCGGCGTTCCGCGAAGTATCGGACGGCCTCGCCGCGCGCGGCACGTACGACCAGCAGATCGCGGCACTGGAGCGCAACGAGCACGCGCAGCAGCGTCGTTTCGACCTGTCGGATCTGCGTTACAAGAACGGTGTCGACAGCTACCTGTCGGTGCTGACCGCGCAGACGGATCTGTACTCGGCACAGCAGACGCTGATCAGTGCGCGTCTGGCACGCTGGACGAACCTGGTCGACCTGTACCGCGCACTGGGCGGCGGCTGGATCCAGCGCGCAGGCGAAACGCCGCGCGCGCCGGATGCGCCGGCCGACTACGACAAGGCGGCCGCTCCGGCGGCGGCGTCTGCAGCGGCGACGAACGGGTAACGTGCGGTTATCCTGCCTGCGTGCGGTCGCTTCGCGCGCAGGCAGGACGTTGTTAGTCCTGTCGTAAGCTGGCCGTTACGAACGATGCGAAGCGTAACGAAGGAAACGTAAGACTAGTAGATGATTGTTGGTCCTTAAGTGCGCGGTAAGCTCGCGTGGGAATGCTGAGGCGATCCACGCGGGACACGCGTGTACATCTGCATCGGGCGCGAAATCCAGGGGCCGGGCGCCGTCGAGCACGACGCGTACGGACTAACCGTGCAGATTCTCGTTTCGCCCAATCGATGATCATCCCTCCCCGGTAGCCTGTCGCCCAGCCGCCAAATCCCCGCTCATTTCGCCCAATTCAGGCTCATTTGCTGTTGGGCGGTCCTTATAACGATTAGTTATACGAAATTCGAGCTCGTCTGATTGGTTCTTCTTTCTCGTCCGTGCAAATTGTGCACGAAGTATTTCTCACCCATTGTCGAGAAAGGAAATCCGGATGAAGAGCGAGCAGACTGCACCGACCCATCTTTTTGCCACCATTGGCGCGCTCACTGAGCGCGGTGGGCGGGTAACCGAGGCTACGAGCGGCCTCACAGTCGCCGGGCTTTGGCGATGTCGTCACTTACGAGGATGGCAGCGAGGCCGTCATTGTGGATGGTGCAGGCGAATATGCGATTTGCAGCGACAAGCCGTTTGCGCTGGTGGGTAGCAGGTTGAGCAACGGCGATCGTATCGTCGAAACGCTTCAGCGGTTGTCGGGAATTCACGTACCGGCTGGCGAAGCGGCCGGAGGGTTGTTTAACGAGGATTATGCTCCGCCGCCTGCACCGCCGCGATACAGGTTGGCTGTACGAGGAGCCACGACGGCGCGAGGCGGTGCGTTGCGCGAAGCTACCGGTACGTGGGACACCGGTGTCCGGCTTGGCAGGGCTGGTGTCGTAGGTGATCAGATTCACTATGCAGACGGTTCGACCGCGCGAATCACAAGCGGTCTTGGGCTGGTGGATAACGGAGACTTCCAGCCGCTGGCTTTCGTCGGTAGCGAACTGGATAACGGCGACGTCATTACCGATAGCCCTGAGCGTGAGGGTCTGGTATCCGCTAACGCCTTCACCGTGGTGAAGCGTTCAATCGTTGTGCATCGAGGCGAGACCTCATGATTCGTTATTTCCTTGCCAAAGGGGATCAGGGCGGCAGTGCCACGATTATGGAAGGATTGGAGGACGTAACCTGTTCCAATCCGCCGCCGCGCGTGCATATCGCAACGCTGTACATGAAGACGTACTGCACGGCATGCAAGCAGGAAGGGTTTGTCGCCCCGGTGGGTCCACGCTGGCCGGGCACAGGGCCAAACGGCAAGCCGTGGGCGTTGAGTGGTGATATCAACGTCTGCGATTGCAAGCCGCCACCGGTTTTCTATGCCGAGCGCGGCATGAAGATGACCTTTGCCGCAGACGAGGTGGCGCGGTTGACGGGCAAGCATGGCTTAGAGACGGTTTCATAAAGGCTGCCGAGTCCGCTGCAAAGTGTTCCAGCAGATCATGGAGCAACCGAGTTTGAGGAACGCTTCATGAATGTCGGCACGTCGTTCGAATCGGATACGGAGACGTCGAAAGTGGTGCATCCAGGCATGCGTGCGCTCAACGACCCATCGAACCTTTCCAAGACCGCTGCCGTGTGGTTGTCCGCGCCGGGCAATGCTGGTGGGAATGCCTCGCTCGTGCAAGATGCGCCGGTACTTGTCGTGATCGTAGCCTCGATCCGCATAGACGCGTTTGGGCCGGCTCAGTGGCCGACCGCGAACGCCTTTGATCGGCGCGATCGCCTCGATCAGGGGGATCAGTTGCGTGACGTCATTGCGGTTGGCGCCGGTCAAGATTGCCGCGATCGGTATGCCGTTGGCGTCGGTGGCGAGGTGGTGTTTGGAACCGGGTCGCGCTCGATCGGTGGGGTTCGGGCCAGTTTTTCGCCCGCCCCAACCGCACGAATCGACGAGGAGTCGACGACCACACGTGAGAAGTCGATCTGGTTTGCCGCGCGTAGTTTGGTCAGCAGCAACGCGTGCAATGCATCCCACACGCCAGCCTCTTGCCAGTCCCGCAGCCGCCGCCAGCAACTCACGCCCGAGCCACATCCCATTTCCGCAGGAAGATCGCGCCAGCGAATGCCGGTCTTCAGCACGAACAGAATGCCCGTCAGCGCTGCGCGATTCGGCACGGGCTTGCGACCCGGGTACTTGAACCGACGGGGCTTGGCAGGGAGTAGAAGTGGCTCGATTAGTTTCCACAACTCGTCGTTAATGATCGGCTTGCCCATCTCCCTGATCCGGTTGTCACGACGGCTCAGGTTAACAGGTCAAGAGAAAAGTTAACAGTAGCTACGCGTCTTTTTGAAACCGTCTCTTAGGCGTCGCCCCTGTAAGAAGAGGCACGGCAGTCCACGATCAGCAGTTCGTTATTCGCAACAAGAAGTCCAGGAAACCTGTTGTGGGCGCGCGGTATTGGATCACAAATTGCCGTGGCGACGTGCTGGCTTCAGGGATTACCGATGCGCAGGGGCATACTGTGCGAGTGATCACGCCAGAGGCTGAATCGGTAAAGCTCGAGGTCATCGGAGAAACAGAATGAGTGACGGCGATCGTGTGGCGATTGCAGCGGCGATGACGGACACGAGAGAAGGTTCGTTAATCGAAGCGTTGATATCGAATGGGCCACCCATCTGCCCAAACATGACTGATGCGGAATTTCGCCGTATGGTTCTAACGTTACGCGACAGAGCCGTACAAATGATTGATGTACGGCTCGTAGACTTGCGCAAGTGGGGGCGGTCGAACGTCAACGCGTCGCAACGTGGTTTGGCTCAAGCGATGAAACGATTCGGCAACGTCTGACAGTCGGCCTCGCACGAGTAAGTCGGGTGATGCGCGATCTCAAGCCTGGAAATTTTGTTCGCCAATCAGAGGAGCTTGATCGATATCTTGGTTGTACGCCGAATAACAAGGACCCTGATGGTGCCGTCGCGCATGTTTGCGCCCCTGACACCGCTACACATACTATTTGTATCCACGAGAATTTTTGTGGGATGCGCCCCATATCCAGTGCAAAGGACTCGATGTTATCGACACTGATTCATGAGTGCACTCATTTTGCCGACGCTTTTGGCGCTCAGGATAATCAATATTTCATGCGCGAGTGCTTGGTATTGGTTCGGACGCGCCCCGATCTCGCAATCAATAATGCGGATAGCATTGCCGGGTATGTTATCTATGAGGATTAGAGGTGACTTGACAGGGCAATCCTTGTTGAATCTGATTGGGCCAAACGGAAAATTCATATGGTAAAAGGACCGGCATGTATTGCGCTGGCATTCTTCTCGGCGGGGACATTCGCCTGCTCCCCAGTCCATACGCTTGATGTTTCGTTTGAAAGAGATTCTGCCAAGGTGTCCGGCGATGAGATCACAAGGCTGGCCAATTGGGCGATAGACCTTCAACTTAAATATCCCAATCTCGATCGTACGTCTGTCGGTGGCCTTGCCGAAGCTGACGAAAGACAACCGCACGTGCTGGCTCAACAACGCGCGGAAAGTATCAAGGGGCTTCTGGTCACATTGGGGCTTGGTCGAGCACCTATCGACGTCGACGCCAGGCTTTATAAGTCGCATCATTTGAGCGGTGTGCCGGATAATGGCCGACGAGTAGAAATCGACTTTCTTCCCGGTTGCCCGCATGAATGTCCTTGCCAAGTGAAATGAGGCCTTGGCCGCCAGCCGCCGCGCAGTGCTGCACATTTTGATGGTGTGAAGCGGCCCCTTACACACCATGCAGTAAGCGCCGGCCCGTCACAAGCCGACGCGTGCTTTGTGTTCGTCACCGCACACTGCACGATCGCCCCGTGCGTCCCCGCCTTTCGCCACACCTGCAAAAACAAAACGCCACGGCATGCCGTGGCGTTTTTCGTTACCGCTTGGTGCCGTCGTCCGGCGCGCGGCGATCGGTGGTGTCAGTGATGCACGTCGGCGGGCCGCCCGTCAAAGTCGTGTCCCGCGCGCCGAATCTCGCAGCGCGCATCCTTCTCGCCTTTCACGCCATTGAACACGATGTTCAGGATCACGGCCGTCGCCGATGCCAGCAGGATGCCGCTGTGCAGGATCGGGGCGAGCGCGGGCGGCAGCTTCGAGAAGAAGTGCGGCGACACGACCGGCACGAGGCCCATGCCGACGCTCACGGCGACGATGAACAGGTTGTGCGAGTTGTTCACGAAGTCGACCTTCGACAGCACCTTGATGCCGTTCGCGGCGACCATCCCGAACATCACGATGCCCGCGCCGCCGAGCACGAACGGCGGCACCGACGCGACGACCTGCGCCATCTTCGGGAACAGCCCGAGCAGCACGAGGATCACGCCGCCGGCGGCGCACACGAAACGGCTCTTCACGCCCGTCACGCCGATCAGGCCGACGTTCTGCGAGAACGACGTATGCGGGAACGAGTTGAAGATGCCGCCGATCAGCGTGCCGAGGCCGTCGACGCGCAGGCCGCGCACGAGGCGCTCCTGGTTGACCGGGCGATCGACCATGTCGCCGACCGCGAGGAACATGCCGGTCGATTCGATGAACGTGACGAACATCACCGTGACCATCGTCACGATCGACAGCGGATCGAAGTGCGGCAGGCCGAAGTGGAACGGCATCACGATGCCGACCCACGGTGCGTGTGCGACGCCGTCGGTATTCACGCGGCCGATCGCGAACGCGATCGCAAAGCCGGCGACAATGCCGAGCAGCACCGAGATGTTCGCGACGAAGCCGCGGCCGAACTTGTTGATCAGCAGGATCAGCGTGAGCACGAGCAGCGACAGGCCGAGATAGACGGGGCTGCCGTACTCGGGGTTGCCGACGCCGCCGGCCGCCCAGTTGATGCCGACCTCCATCAGCGACAGCCCGATCACCGCGATCACGGTGCCGACGACCACCGGCGGGAAGAACCGCAACAGCTTGCCGATCGTCGGCGCGAGCACGATGCCGATGATGCCGGCCGCGATCGTCGAACCGAAGATGTCGAGAATGCCGAGGCCGGGGTTGGTGCCGATCGCAATCATCGGGCCGACGGCTGCGAACGTGCAGCCCATGATGACGGGCAGGCGGATTCCGAAGATCCACAGGCCCAGCGTCTGGATCAGCGTGGCGATGCCGCACGAAAACAGATCGGCGCTGATCAGGAACGCGATCTGGTCTTTCGGCAGCTTGAGCGCGGCGCCGACGATAAGCGGCACGGCGACAGCGCCGGCGTACATGACGAGGACGTGTTGCAGGCCAAGCGTTACCAGCTTGCCGGTCGGCAGCACCTCATCGCACGGATGGACCGTGTTCGATTGCATCTGTCTCACTCCATGATCTTGTTTTCGGGGTGATACGAAATTATTCGGAATGAATCCGTGCAACAAGAGTGCTGGGTTCTATTCCGTTCTTTGCTGGTTCGATATGCCATGTCGGCATGAAACAGGGTGTCGATCATCGGGAAACTGCCGCAGGAGTGAGGTTCCCCGGATTTATAGCCCTCCAAAATAGCGCGGACCCCCGTGTCAAATATGGGCCGCCTTATGGTCTGTATCGGGCGGGCGGCATAGTGGCAAAAAGTGCCTGGGAAAAATCGTGCCGGGTTAACCCGTGAACGGCCGCTTTGGCAGGCAAGGTGCAGCCGGGTGAAACCCGGCTACCGAACGCGCTTTCGGCCTACGCAGCGGCGGCAAAAAACGGGGCGCGCATCGCGATCCCGTTATCATCGACATCCGTTCATTCAACTTCGCCCTCACGTCATGCGCCTGCTCGGAATCGACCTCGGCACCGGCTCCGTCAAACTCGTCACGCTCGATGCCGATGGCGTCGAGCGCGCGGTCGCGAGCGAACCTTATGCGCTGTCGTCGCCGCAGCCCGGCTGGGCCGAGATCGCGCCCGATACGTGGTGGCAGGCGCTCGTGCGTGCAGCCGCGCGGCTGCCGGCCGACGAGCGTGCGCAGGTGGCGGCGATCGGGTTCTCGGGGCAGATGCACGGCGTCGTGCTGATCGACGCGGCCGGGCAGCCGGTGCGGCCCGCGCTGCTGTGGCCCGATACTCGAGCGGTGCGCGAAGCGGACGCGGCCGGTTTGCCCGTCGCACCGAACCCCGTCGCACCCGGCATGGCCGGCCCGCTGTTGCGCTGGCTGGCCACGCATGAACCCGCTGCGCTGCGCGCCGCGCGCTGGGCCGTGCAGCCGAAGGACTGGTTGCGCATCGCGCTCGGCGGCGACGTCGCGGCCGATGCGAGCGACGCGTGCGCGACCGCGCTCGCGACACCCGACGGTGCATGGGATCTCGCCTTGATCGACGCGCTCGGCCTGCCGGCCGACCGGTTCGCGCCTGTCCTTTCGTCAGATCGGAAGAGAGTGCTGTTGGGAATGATCGGCAACATGTGGCTGCAA
>NZ_JAAGPP010000134.1:0-25145 GCF_017104975.1 Burkholderia sp. Ac-20344 | reverse complement strand
CGACAGCCTCCGGCGCCGGCGCGCTCGCCGCCGCTTGCGCGGCGCTCGCGGCGGCGGCAGCCTCGGCGGCCTTCTTCGCCGCTGCGGCCGCCTTCGCCTTCTTGCCGCCACGGTCGCCGTCGATGTCGGCCAGCAGGTCGAGTTCCGAAGGCAGGTTGTCCGCCCCCGTCCAGCCCGCCAGGCGATCGCCCGAGAACGTCACGACGAGATCGCGCTGCTGGACGATCGAAGTCGAGCCGCGCTTGAAGTAGAAGAGGTAGTCCCAGCGGTCGGCGTGGAACATGTCCGCCAGCAGCGGGGTGCCGAGCAGCGCGCGCACCTGCTCGCGCGACATGCCGACCTGCAGCTGCGAGGCCTTCTCCTGCGACACGAAGTTGCCTTGCACGACGGTGATCCGGTAGGGGGTGATGCTCTGCGCGATGCGCTGCGTCACGCTGTCGTACGACGAACAACCAGCCAGCGCGGCAACGGCGGCGGCAGCGATGATGACACTCCGCATGCGGCTCCTCTGAAAGTGCGAAAGAGATTCTGGAATCATTTCCCTCACCGTGCAGGCCCGCGTCGCAGGCCGCGCGTATTTCTGGAACGGCGAAAAGCCGGTAACATTGAAGCCCTGCATTGTACTCTAGGGATGCCTAGCCATGACCAATCCGACGGATCTCAAGAATATCGGGCTAAAGGCCACCCTACCGCGCCTCAAGATTCTCGAGATATTCCAGCAAAGCCCTGTGCGCCACCTGACGGCGGAAGACGTCTACCGGAACCTGCTCAACGAGCAGCTCGACATCGGGCTGGCCACCGTCTACCGCGTGCTGACGCAGTTCGAGCAGGCCGGCCTGCTCTCGCGCAGCAACTTCGAATCCGGCAAGGCCGTGTTCGAACTGAACGAAGGCTCGCACCACGACCACCTCGTGTGCCTCGATTGCGGCCGTGTCGAGGAATTCTTCGACGCCGAGATCGAAGGCCGCCAGCAGGCGATCGCGAAGGAGCGCGGCTTCCGGCTCCAGGAGCACTCGCTCGCGATGTACGGCTCCTGCACGACCGAGAACTGCCCGCACCGCAAGCACTGATTCGCGCGCTCCGCGCACGCAGCACGGCCCGGCCGGCATCTCGCCGCCCGGGCCGTGTTCTTTTCGGGATAGCGGCGCGCAAGCCGCGCGCCCCAGGCGGTCAAAAACCCTTCGACACACCCGCCCGGGCCGCCTTCAGGTAGCCGGAGCCGGGCTGCGTGCCCGCGTCAGGCCGTGCAGGCCGGCTCGAACTCGAGCGCCCATGCGCGCTCGAGCGGAATCTCGTCGCAGTTCGGCTGAGGCCCGCCGCGATCGACGATCACGAAATCGCTGACCGCGTCGAGCGCGAGCAGCGGATGATGCCACACACCTTTCGCATAGTTCACGCCCTGCCAGCCTTCCGCGAGGAACGCGCGCATCGCGTCGGGCCGGAATTCGCCGGCCGGCGCGACGACGATCGCGTAGCGCGACACGGCCGCGAGCGGGATGAACGCCTGGCTGCCGTGCGGATGGCGCTCCATCAGCGTGACCGCGACCGGCAGCGCGCGCGGCTGCGCGCGGAACACGCTGACGAGCGGGCGGCCGCCGTCCGCGCACACGTCGATCGTCGCGAGATCGTGGAAGCGCTCGGTCGTGCCGCCGTTGATCGGGAAATGCCATGCGCCTTCGAGCGCGATCACGTCGCCGAACGGCGCGAACGCTTCGCGGGTCAGGCGCTCGACGCGCAGGATGTGGGATCCGCTCATGCCATCGCCCTCCTTCAAGCCGGCTCGCCCCACAGACGCAGGCGCGACACGCCGCCGTCCGGGAAGATGTTGAAACGCACGTGCGTGACGGGGCCGAGCGCGGCAAGCTGGTCGAACGTGTGGACGTGGTCCATCTGCAGCTTCTGCTCGCCGAGCAGTTCAGCCCAGAACATCGCCTGCGTGACGAGCGAATCGTCGGTGCCGCCCGCGACCCGCGCGGCCTGCAGCGAGCAGCGGTCGGGGAAATTGCCCTTGAAGAACGCGGTATCGACCTCGACGCGCCGGATGATGCCCGGCCCCGCGAGCGCGACGATCGCCCAGTCGTTGCCGGGCTCGCGGCGGCGCCGCGTTTCCCAGCCGTCGCCCATGTTCACGCCGCGCCCCGGCATCAGCATCTGCGAAGCCGGGCCGAAGTGCTGGTTGTTCGCGGCCACCAGGTAGCCGCCGTTCTCGATCGCCGCGAGATCGACGAGCTCGCCGGCCGGCACCTGGCGCCAGTCGCGCTGCGGCTGGCCGTACACGCGCAGCCGCGCAAGGCCGCCGTCCGGGTACAGGTTCACGCGCAGGTGCGTATAGGGCTGCGCATCGTCGACGCTCACGTAGTGATGCGAATTGCCCTGCAGCGTCGTCGCCGGCACGATCGGGCGCCACTCGGCGTTGTCCGGCGGCGTGTCGCCTTCGGCGACGCACGCGTCGATCGACGCGGCCGGCGGGAAGTTGCCGGTGAAGTGGCTCGTGTCGAGATCGACGCCGTGGATCACGCCCGGCCGCGCGAGCCGCACCACGCAGAAGTCGTGGCCGGTCGTGCGTTTGCGGCGCGTTTCCCAGCCGTCCATCCACTTGCCGTGGTCGTCGTACTTGCCGGGAATGAACACGGCCGGCTCGGGATTCAGCATGCGCTCCTTCGGTGCGAAGAATTCGTCGCTGGCGAAGAGCGCCTGCGCCCCGAGGCGCGGGTCGGCGAGGTTCATGTAACGCCGCGTGAAGGCCGGCGCGCTCGGATCGAGGATGGGGGCTGCCATGTCGTCTCCTGATATTTGATGTCGTGCCGGCGCATCGAGGCGCCGGTCACGTGAATTGCGGTTGCGCGGGACGACCAGGGGAAGCCGCCCCGCGCGGGGTTGCGCTCAGAGCGCGTGAGCCTGGTCGCCGGCGACCGGCGCCGCGCGGTCTTCCTCTTCGGCCGGCACGTAGCGCAGCTCGCGGTTCAGCACGCGCTTCGCACGGGCACGATCGATGTCGTTCTCCCACACCGCGACGACCACCGTTGCAACGCAGTTGCCGATCAGGTTGGTCAGCGCGCGGGCGATGCCGACGAACCAGTCGACCGGCAGGATCAGCACGAGGCCGAGCACCGGAATCGCGGGAATCGCCGACAGCGTCGCCGCGAGGATCACGATCGCCGAGCCCGGGATCCCGTGCGCGCCCTTCGACGTAATGAGCGACACGAGCAGTACGACGATCAGGTCATGCGTCGACAGCGGCGTGTTGGTGGCCTGCGCGATGAACAGCACGGCGAGCGTCAGGTAGATCGAGAAGCCGTCGAGGTTGAACGAATAGCCGGTCGGGATCACGAGGCCGACCGTCGAATCCTTCACGCCCATGTATTCGAGCTTGCGCATCACCTGCGGCAGCACCGCGTCCGACGATGCCGTGCCGAGCACGATCGACAGTTCCTCACGCAGGTAGCGGATCAGCTTGAACACCGAGAAGCCCGCGAGCCGCATCACCGCGCCGAGCACGACCGTGACGAACACGAAGCAGCTCAGGTAGAACACCGCGACGAGATAACCGAGCTGCTTGAGCGACGCGACGCCGTACTTGCCGGTCGTGAACGCGATCGCACCGAGCACGCCGAGCGGCGCGAGCTTGATGATGAAGCCGATGATCCGGAAGAACACGTGCGACAGTTCCTCGATCAGCGAGTTGACGCGCTGCGCCTTGTCGCCGAGCAGCGACAGCGCGGAGCCGAACAGCACCGCGAACACGAGGATCTGCAGGATGTCGCCCTTCGCGAACGCGTCGATCGCGGTCTCGGGGATGATCTTCATCAGGTAGCCGGCCGTGTCCTTCAGGCTTTCGGCGTTCTTCGCGTACGACGCGAGCGACGACGCGTCGAGCGAGCGCAGGTCGATGTTCATCCCGACGCCCGGGCGCGTGAACCACGCGAGCACGAGGCCGATGCCGAGCGCGAGCGTCGTCATGATCTCGAAGTAGACGACAGCCTTCAGGCCGACCCGGCCGACCTTCTTCAGGTCGCCCGCGTTGGCCATCCCGCTGACCACGACGCAGAACACGATCGGCCCGATCACCATCTTGATGAGCTTCAGGAAGCCGTCGCCGAGCGGTCGCAGCGACTCGGCGAAATGCGGGAAGAACGCGCCCAGCGCGACCCCTAGAATAAGTGCGACGACTACTCGGCCAAACAGCGAATTGAGGAATTTCGACACGGCGCTCTCCCGATCCAACGGTTGCAGTTTCGTCTGTTCATACTGGTAAGACCAGTGATGTTATGGTGGATAGTAGGAAGCCGATATAGTGGCGTCAAGGACGGAAAAAATAGGGATTTCCCGCCCCTCCCTGCCCGGTTTCGATGCACCGGACAGGGGCAGATCGTGGCTTTCCCGTAGGGCGGCCATGCACCGCCTGCGTGCGGATTACAATGCCGGTCAGACCGGCCAAAGTTCACATCATGAAAAACGTTCCGCATACCGTGACCGACGCCGCCATCGCGACGATCCGCGACCGGATCGAGGCAGGCGTGTATCCGGTCGGCAGCCTGCTGCCGGCCCAGCGCCAGCTCTCCGAGGAGCTGGAGATCAGCCGCGCGTCGCTGCGCGAGGCGCTGTCGACGCTCGAGGCGCTCGGGATGCTGCGCATCCGCGCCGGCAAGGGCGTGTATGTCGAAAGCGCGCAGGCCACGGCCGCCCATGCATGGCAGTTCGCCGAGCAGTCGTCGCCGCCCGACACGTACCAGATGCGCTATGCGCTCGAAGGGTTCGCCGCGCGGATGGCCGCGCACGTGGTCAGCGATGACGACATCGCGTGGCTCGAGGACAACCTCGCCAGCCTGCACGTCGCGCTCACCGAAAACGCGATCGACGAGGCGTCGCAGCTCGACTTCGACTTCCACATGCGGATCATCCATCTCGCCGGCAACGCGGCAATCGAATCGGTGCTGCGCAGCAGCGCGGACATCATGAAGGAAAGCCAGCGCATGCCGTTCTACCGGCGCGAGCTGCTGCTGTCGACGTGGCACGAACACCGCGCGATCGTCGACGCGCTGATCGCGCGCGACGCGGCCGCAGCCGGCACCGCGATCGAAACGCACATCGCGAACGCCGCGCAGCGCGCGGGCATCTTCTTCCCGACACCGCGCACGTAACGGCCCGGACGGCCGCCCGTCGCACGCGCCGCCGCCCGTCGTACCGGTCAACCTCCCGACGGATCGCGATACGCGAGCGCACGCTCGATGAACGCGCGCGCCGCGACGCTGCGGTACGCGCCCTTGCGTGTCAACAGCGCGGCCGTACGCGACGGCAGCGGCGGATCGATCTCGAGCGCGCACAGGTCGGCGCTCTCTCGCGCGATCGCGTCGGGCAGCACCGTCGCGAGCCGGCCGCACCGCACGAGTTCCAGCACCGCACTGATCGTATTCGTCTCGATCGCGATCTTCGGCTGCGCGCCATGCTCGATGAAATACCGGTCGATGCGCTCGCGCGTCGCGAATGCGCGGCTCAGCAGCACCAGCGGCTCGCCGCCGAGCTCGGCCGGCGTCAGCGCGCGGCGGCGCCGCGCGAGACGGTGCGTGCGGCCCGTCACGAGCGCGAGCGGCTCGTTCCACAGCGGCAGCGCGTCGATGTCCGGCGCGCGTGGCGGCATGAACGCGAAGCCCGCGTCGAGCCGGTCGTCGGCGAGCAGCGCCTCGATGCGCTCCTGCGGCATCGCATCGATCGTCAGCGTGACGTTCGGATAGTCGGCATGGAACGCGTCGATCAGCGAGCCGCTCAGGTAGGCCGCGAAGGTCGGCATCATCGCGAGCCGCAGCGACCCGCTGCCGAGATCGGCGACGTCGTGCAGCGCGCGCTGCCCCGCATCGAGCTCGTGCAGCGCGGTGCGCGCGTGGCGCGCATAGACCTCGCCGAACTCGGTGAGCTGCACCGTGCGGCCCGAGCGGTCGAACAACTGCACGCCGAGCGTTTCTTCGAGCTGGCGCACCTGCTGCGACAGCGTCGGCTGCGATACGTGCAGCGCGTCGGCCGCGCGCGTGAAACTGCGCTGCTCGGCGACGGCCAGGAAATAGCGGATGTGGCGGAGTAGCATGGCGGCCAACGTATTGGTTCTACCAATGAAGACCATAACGAGCCAGTCTTGGACGCTATGGTTCGATTCCCGCATCATACGCACATCCGTTCCCGTGCAGCGCCCCTGTCACCGCACCGGAACGGCCCTCCCGGGCCTGCCCTGCCTCCGCCCGCCGCACGACGATCCGCCGCCCGCCCGATCCGGGCCCGGCCGAGATCCACCCGGCGCGCATCGGCTCACCGCCGATCCGTCGACGCCGGCCCCGATTTCCGTCACCCCGCGCAGCCGACGGCTCCGTGCCGCCGGCCGGCGACGCTGTTTTTCGCGACCATGGAACCGCATCACGACACCCATCCTCCCCTGACCCGCGGCATGACGCTGCTGTTCGCCTGCGCGTGCGGCATCGTCATCGGCAACATCTACTACGCGCAGCCGCTGCTTGCCGCGATCGCGCACAGCTTCGGCCGCGCGCCGACCGAGCTCGGCTATCTCGTCACCCTGACGCAGCTCGGCTATGCGGCGAGCCTGCTGCTGATCGTCCCGCTCGGCGACGCGGTCAACCGCCACACGCTGATCGTGCGGCTGCTGATGCTCAACGTCGTCGCGCTGGTCGCGGTCACGTTCAGCACGAACTTCACGATGTTCGTCGTCGCGAACGTCGCGGTCGGCTTCGTCACCTGTTCGACGCAGCTGCTTGTGCCGTTCGCGGCGTCGCTCGCCGACGCGCGCTCGCGCGGCCGCGCGGTCGGCACCGTGATGAGCGGGCTGCTGCTCGGCATCCTGCTCGCGCGCGTCGCGGCCGGCGCGATCGCCGACGGGTTCGGCTGGCGTGCGGTGTACGGCATCGCCGCGGTGATGGTGGCGGCGCTGACCGCCGTGCTCGCCGTGAAGCTGCCGAAGGATCGCCGCGACGCGCGCCTCGACTATGCGGCGCTGATGAAGTCGCTCGTCGCGCTGGGGCGCGCGCAACCGCTGATCGTGCTGCGCTCCACTTACGGCGCACTCGTGTTCGCGTGCTTCAGCCTGCTGTGGACGGGCCTCACGTTCCTGCTGAGCCAGCCCCCGTACAGCTATTCCGAAGGGCAGATCGGCCTGTTCGGGATCGTCGGTGCGGTAGGTGCGCTCGCGGCGACGTCGGCCGGCCGGCTGGTCGATCGCGGCCACGGCAATGCGGCGACGGGGCTGTTCGCGGCGGCCGTACTCGCATCGTTCGCGCTGATCGCGACCGGCGCACACTCGCTCGCGGCGCTGATCGCGGGCATCCTGCTGCTCGACGTCGGCGTGCAAGGCATGCACATCTCGAACCAGAGCGTGATCTATGCGCTGGCCGGCAACGCGCGCAGCCGCGTGACGACGATCTACCTGACGAGCTACTTCATCGGCGGTGCGTTCGGGTCGTTCGCGGCGAGCGTCGCGTACGGCATCGACGGCTGGCGCGGCGTGTGCATCGCGGGCGCAGCGCTCGCGGGCGTGCTGATCGCACTGTGGCTCGCGTCGCAGCGTGTCGGCGTTCGGCAGGCCACGCAGTAATGCGGCAAGTCGTCTCCGCGTCACCATGAAAAATGGCACGCCCCGCGAATCGGAGTGTGCCTTTTTGCTGATGGCCTCGGTACCGTCACGCGCCAGCGCGTGACAGGTTACTCGGCCTCGTCCGCGAAATCGATCAGCACCTTCATCGCGCGCTGCCGGTCGCCGGCCAGTTCGAATGCACGGTTCGCGTCGCGCATCGGGAACACGCGCGTGACGGCCGGCCGCAGGTCGACGCGTCCCGCATTGATGAGCTGCACCGCGAGCGCGAATTCCGCGTGAAAGCGGAACGATCCGCAGATCGACAGCTCCTTCGCGACCACGACGTTCTGCGGCAGGCTGACGTCGCCGCCGAGCCCCAACTGCACGACGACCCCGCGCGGGCGCATCACGTCCAGCCCGTCGCGCAGCGCCCGCGCATTGCCCGAACACTCGATCATCACGTCGAACGTGCCCTTGTCGGCGCCGTAGCGCTCGACCCATCCCGCATCGGCCACCGCATTGATCGTGCGGTCGGCGCCGAGCGCGCTCGCCACGGCCAGCGGCGCGTCGACGACGTCGGTCGCGACGATCTCCGCCGCGCCGTGCACACGCGCCGCCGCGACCGCCAGCACGCCGATCGGCCCGCAGCCCGACACGAGCACGCGCTTGCCGATCAGCGGGCCCGCGCGCGACACCGCATGCAGCCCGACCGCGAACGGCTCGGCGAGCGCCGCGAGCGACAGCGGCACGTGATCGGCAACCTTCACGCACTGCACCGCGTCGCACACGAGCGCGTTGCGGAACGCGCCCTGCACGTGCGGCATCCGCATCGCGCTGCCGTAGAAGCGCATGTCGAGACACTGGTTCGGCAGCCCTTCGAGGCAGTAGCGGCACGCGCCGCACGGCCGGCTCGGATTGACCGCGACGCGATCGCCGACCTTCACCGACGTCACGTCCGGCGCCACTTCCGCGACCGTGCCCGCGACCTCGTGGCCGAGCACCATCGGCTGCTGTAGCCGAATGGCACCGAAGCCGCCGTGCCGGAAGTAATGGAGATCGGAGCCGCAGATGCCGCCCATCGCGACATCGACGCGCACCTGGCCCGGGCCGATCTCGCCCGCATCCTGCTCTTCCACCCGCAGGTCGTTCGGCCCGTGGATCACGACACACATGCAACGCATACGCATGACAGCCTCCTCAGACGACCGGCGTGACCAGCGGCTCGCCGGCGAAGTGCGCGGCGAGGTTGTCGCGCACCAGCCAGCCCATCGCCTGGCGCGTCTCGACCGTCCCGCTCGCATGGTGCGGTTGCAGCAGCACGTTCGGCAACGCGAGAAAACGCGGGTCGATGCGCGGCTCGTTCCAGAACACGTCGAGCGCGGCGCCGGCGATCGCATTGCGCTCGAGCGCGTCGAGCAGCGCCGGTTCGTCGACGGTCGTGCCGCGCGACACGTTCACCAGATAGCCTTGCGGCCCGAGCGCGTCGAGCACGGCCGCGTCGACGAGGTGGCGCGTCGTCGGTCCGCCCGCGAGCGTGACGATCAGCAGTTCGCACCAGCCGGCCAGCTCGGCGAGGTCGCCGAAGAAGCGGTGCGGGCTGTCCGCGCGCGGCGCGACGTCGAAGTAGCCGAGCTCGACGTCGAAGCCGGACAGCCGGCGCGCGAGCGTCGAGCCGATGCGGCCGAAGCCGACCACGCCGACGCGCTTGCCGTAAAGCCGCGTGACGAGCGGCATGTCGCCGTCGCCCCATGCGCCGGAACGCACGTACGTGTCGCTGGCGCCGATGCGGCGCATCATCGCGAGCGCGAGCCCGACGCCGAGATCGGCCACGTCGCCGGTCAGCACGTCCGGCGTATTCGTCACGCGGATGCCGCGCTCACGCGCGGCGGCGAGATCGATCGCGTCGGTGCCGACGCCGTAGCACGCGATGATCTCGAGCTTCGGCAGCGCGGCGATCAGCGCGGCATTCGCGCCGAGATCGCCGCGCGTCGCGATCGCGCGCACGCCGGCGCCGTGTTCGGCGAGGAACGCCGCGCGGTCGGCGGCCTCCCACAGCCGGTGGACGTCGTAGCCGGCCGACAGCCATGCGTCGTCCCACGGCTGGTAAGGGCCCGTCATCAGCAGTTCGGGCCGCTGGGTCGATTCGTGCGCCATCTGCGCTTGCTCCTGTCGAGATCAGTTGAATGCGAATGTGTGCCGGGCCGCGTCAGCCGCCCGGCCCGTTCATGCGTGCCGCGCGAGCGGATCGGCGCCCGGTGCGGGCGCCGCCTGCGCCGCGTCGAGCGGATCGTCGAGATCGCGGTTCAGCGTTTCCGGCATCCGCGACGTCGTGAACAGCGTGATCAGCGTCAGCAGCACCAGGTACGCGGCGATCGGCACCCAGGCGCGTACGCCGGCCGCGTGGTCGCCGCCGTGCAGCGCGATCACGGTCGCGATGATCGTCGCGCCGACGAGCGGCGCAATCCCGCCCGCGAGCACGGCCGACACTTCGCGCGAGAACGACACGCCCATGTAGCGATGGCGCGCGCCGAACAGTTCCGGCAGCAGCGCGGCCTGCGCGCCGAGCATCCCCCAGTTCGCGAAGCCCTGTGCGACTGAGATCGCGATGACGCTCGCGACCACGTTCCCCTGGCTGAAGACCCACCACACCGGAAACGCGAGCGCGAGTTGCAGCCACGCGAACGTGCGATACACGCGCACGCGGCCGAAGCGGTCGCTCAGGCGCCCCGCCAGCGGCACCGTGCACGCGCCGACAGTCGCCGCGCACACCAGCGCGAGCGCGCCGATCGGCCCCTTCATTCCGATCACGCCCGCGAGATAGCTGACCGCGAGCGCCTGGTAGATCGACGAGCCGCCGTTCTCGGCCATCCGCAGGCCGATGCCGATCAGCAGCGAGCGCTTCGAATGCTGCACGGCACTCTTCAGCGGATTCGCCGACACCTGCGCACGCTTCTCGAGCCGCACGAAGGTCGGCGACTCGTGCAGCCGCACGCGCATGTAGATCCCGACCGCGACGATCACCGCGCTGAACAGGAACGGCACGCGCCAGCCCCAGCCGTCGGTGACGCGGTCGATGTTCGCGAGCAGCAGGAAATAGACGGCCGCCGCGAGCACCGTGCCGAGCTGGATGCCGAGAAACGGCAGCGACGCATAGAAGCCGCGCTTGCCCGGCGGCGCATATTCGGTCATCAGCACCGCGGCGCCGGCCTGCTCCGCGCCGGCCCCGAGGCCCTGCAGGATGCGCAGCAGGATCAGCAGCGCGGGCGCCCAGTAGCCGGCCGTCGCGAAGGTCGGCAGCACGCCGATCAGCGTGCTCGCGACGCCCATCAGCAGCACCGTCGCGGTCAGCACGAACTTGCGGCCGATCCGGTCGCCGAGCACGCCGAACACGACGCCGCCGAGCGGACGCACCGCGAAGCCGACGAAGTAGGTGCCGAAGCTCGCGATCAGCCGCATCTCGGCGGTCTGCGCGGGAAAGAACAGCGGCCCGAACACCAGCGCCGATGCGAGTGTGTACAACGCGAAATCGTAGTATTCGAGCGCGCTGCCGAGCGAGCAGGTCCATGCCGCGCGGTTGAGCTGCTTCGTGTCGACGCCGTGGCGCTCGGCGGTCTCGCCCGGCGCACCGGACCCTGCATCGTGCCGCGCGGGCGGCGGGGAAATGCGATCCATCGTTGTCTCCAGTCTCCTGCCTTCCGTTCCGGAACCCGGCCGCGTATCGCGCGACCGGGACATCGGCCCGCTCGTGCGGCGGGCTCTTCTGGGAATTCGGACGCCGGCGTCAGCCGGCGTAACGGCGCTCGCGCACACGACGCCAGCGCCGTTACTCAGACGGCGCTGGTCAGGCCGCCGTCGACGAACAGCGTCTGGCCGTTCACGAAATCGGACGCGGCCGATGCGAGGAAGATCGCCGCGCCGCACAGCTCGTCGACGCGCCCCCAGCGGCCGGCCGGCGTGCGCTTGCACAGCCAGTCCGAGAACGCCGCGTCGTCGACCAGCGCGCGGTTGAGTTCGGTTTCGAAATAGCCGGGCGCGAGGCCGTTCGCCTGGATGCCGTGGCGCGCCCAGTCGGCGCACATCCCTTTCGTCAGCATCCGCACCGCGCCCTTGGTCGCCGCGTACGGCGCGATCGTCGGCCGCGCGAGCTCGCTCTGCACCGAGCAGATGTTGATGATCTTCCCGCGGCCGCGCGCGATCATGTGCCGCGCGACGGCCTGCGCGACGTTGAACACGCCGTCGAGGTTCACGCGCATCAGCGCATGCCAGTCGTCGGGCTCGAACGCGTCGAGCGGTGCGCGGCGCTGGATGCCCGCGTTGTTCACGAGGATGTCGATCGCGCCGACGCGTGCCTCGAAATCGTCGATCGCCGCGCGCACCTGCGCGTGCTCGGCGACATCGAATACCGCGTAATCGGCCGTGAAGCCTTCCTCGCGCAGGTGCCGCACGAGCGTCGCGGCCTTCTCCTCATTGCGATCGTTGATGACGATCGCCGCCCCTGCTTCGGCGAGCCCGCGGGCGAGCGTCAGCCCGATCCCGCGTCCGGAACCGGTAATCAGTGCGCGGCGGCCGTCGAGGCGGAATCGGTCAAGCGCGTTGGTCATCTGTGTCTCCTCGTGCCAGTCGAGCCGGCGGCCCATCGCGGCCGGTCTCGCGTTGACGGTATCTTCGGCTGCCGGCCGGGCACCGCGCCAATGGTCTTTTTTGATCCGGCTATCATGAAATCTGATTACCGTCCTCACCTGCCCGCCGCCCATGGAACTCAAGCAATTGCGCGCCTTCGTCACGCTCGCGGAAGAACTGCATTTCGGGCGCGCCGCGCAGCGCCTGTTCATCGTGCAGCCCGCGCTGAGCATGCAGATCAAGGCGCTCGAGGCAGAACTCGGCGCGCGCCTGTTCGAGCGCGACCGGCACAAGGTCGAACTGAGCGATACGGGGCGCGTGTTCCTGCCCGAGGCGCGCGCCACGCTGCAGCAGGCCGCGCGCGCGGAGCAGATGGCGCGGCTGTCGAGCCGCGGCGAGATCGGCACGCTGCGGATCGCGTTCGTGTCGTCGGTGCTGCCCGTGCTGCTGCCGGCCGTGCTGCGCACGATGCGCGAGCGCTATCCGCTGATCACGCTCGAACTGAAGGACATGCCGACGCCCGACCAGATCGCCGCGCTGCGCGACCGGCGGATCGATTTCGGGATGATCCGGCTGCCGGCCGCGTATGCGGGCATCGACACGCGCGTGGTGCTCGAAGAGGGTTTCGTCGTCGCGCTGCCGCTCGACCATCCGCTCGCCGCCCACGATGCCATCGCGCCGGCTGCGCTGCGCGGCCAGCCCGCGTTCGTGCTCGCGCGCCGCTACGCGCCGGGCTTTCACGACGACATGCTGCTCGCGCTGAGCCGCGCGGGCACGACGCTCGAGATTGCGCAGGAGTTCGGGGAATTCACGACGATGCTCGCGCTCGTCGCGGCGGGAATGGGCATCGGGCTGATTCCGGCGGAAGCGGCCAGCGCGCTGCCGCCGAACGTGCTCGCGCGGCCGCTCGACCTGGCCGGGCACCGCACCGGCATCGGCCTCGCGTGGACCGACCTCGACAGCCCGCTGAAGCGCGCGTTCGTCGCCGCGCTCGAGCAGGTGACGGCAGCATCAAGCAATAACCGCGGGCAATAACGGCGGACAATAAAAAAGCCCGGCCGGAAAACCGGGCCGGGCTCGTTCGCTACGCAGGCCGCCGTGCGGCGGCCGCGCAACGTGCGGGATTACTTCGCGTTCGCGAACGCGACAGCCGTATCCAGCATGCGGTTCGAGAAACCCCACTCGTTGTCGTACCAGCTCGACACCTTGACGAGGCGGCCCGACACCTTGGTCAGCGTCGCGTCGAACGTCGACGAAGCCGGGTTGTGGTTGAAGTCGATCGACACCAGCGGTGCGTCGTTGTAGCCGAGGATGCCCTTCAGCGCGCCTTCCGATGCTTCCTTCATGATCGCGTTGACTTCCTCGACCGTCGTGTCGCGCTTCGCGATGAACGACAGGTCGACGATCGACACGTTGATCGTCGGGACGCGGATCGCGTAGCCGTCGAGCTTGCCGTTCAGTTCCGGCAGCACCAGGCCGACCGCCGAAGCAGCGCCCGTCTTCGTCGGGATCTGGCTGTGCGTGGCCGAACGCGCGCGGCGCAGGTCTTCGTGGTAGACGTCCGTCAGCACCTGGTCGTTCGTGTACGCGTGGATCGTCGTCATCAGGCCGGTTTCGAGGCCGATCTTGTCGTTCAGCGGCTTGACGAGCGGCGCGAGGCAGTTCGTCGTGCACGATGCGTTCGAGATGACGGTGTGCTCGGCCTTCAGCACGTCGTGGTTCACGCCATAGACGATCGTCGCGTCGACGTCCTTGCCGCCCGGCGCCGAGATGATCACCTTCTTCGCGCCGCCCTTCAGGTGCGCGCTCGCCTTTTCCTTCGTCGTGAAGAAGCCCGTGCATTCCATCACGACGTCGACGCCCAGCTCGCCCCACGGCAGTTCGGCCGGGTTGCGGTTCGCCAGCACGCGGATCTTGTCGCCGTTCACGACGAGGTAGTCGCCGTCGACCGACACTTCACCGGGGAACTTGCCGTGCGCGGTGTCGTACTGGGTCAGGTGCGCGTTGGTCTTCGCATCGCCCAGATCGTTGATCGCGACGATCTCGATGTCGTGCTTCTTGCCGTTCTCGTAGAACGCGCGCAGCGTGTTGCGGCCGATGCGGCCGTAGCCGTTGATTGCGACGCGAATCGTCATGGTCTATCTCCTGATGGCTGAAAAAATTAGTTTCGTGCAGCTTCACGGTGCGACGCGCGCGAGGGGTGGCGCGCGTCGCGTATGTTTTTAGGCCAGCACGGCCTTGGCCGTCTCGACGACGTGCTCGACGGTGAAGCCGAAGTACTTGAACAGCACGCCAGCCGGCGCCGACTCACCGAACGTGTCGATCCCGACGACGCCGCCTTCGAGGCCGACGTACTTGTGCCAGAAGGCGGTCACGCCCGCTTCGATCGCGACGCGGCGCACACCGTGCGGCAGCACGCGTTCGCGGTATTCGGCGTCCTGGCGGTCGAACACGTTGGTCGACGGCATCGACACGACGCGTGCCGCGATGCCTTGCTGCGCGAGCGGCTCGACGGCCTTCATCGCGAGTTCGACTTCCGAGCCCGTCGCGATCAGGATGATCTTGCGCGCGACGATCTCTTCGTCCCAGTCCTTCAGCACGTAGCCGCCCTTGTCGATGTTCGCGATCTGCGAGTCGGTGCGCGGGTTGAACGCGAGGTTCTGGCGGCTGAAGATCAGGCTCGACGGACGGTCTGCGGCCACCGCGTGCGTCCATGCGACAGCCGTCTCGACCGTGTCGGCCGGACGCCATACGTCGTGGTTCGGGATCAGGCGCAGGCTCGACACCTGCTCGATCGACTGGTGCGTCGGGCCGTCTTCGCCGAGGCCGATCGAATCGTGCGTGAACACGAAGATCGACGGCACCTTCATCAGCGCGGCCACGCGCAGCGCGTTGCGGCTGTAGTCGGAGAACGTCAGGAACGTGCCGCCGAACGGCTTGTGGCCGCCGTGCAGCGCGAGGCCGTTGATCGCGGCGCTCATGCCGAATTCGCGCACGCCGTAGTTGATGTGGTTGCCCAGCTGGACGCCCGGGCCTTCCGGATTCGCACGGACGGCCTTCGACGCCTTCCAGTTGGTCAGGTTCGAGCCGGTCAGGTCGGCCGAGCCGCCGAGCAGCTCGGGCAGCGCGGCAGCCAGCCCTTCGATCGCCTGCTGCGACGCCTTGCGCGTCGCCACCGTCTCGCCGCGCTCGTTCGCGCCGGCGATGATCGCCGCAGCCTTCTCGGCCCAGTCGGCCGGCAGCTGGTTGGCCATCCGGCGCTCGAATTCGGCGGCTTCTGCCGGGAACTTGGCGCGATATGCAGCGAACTTCGCGTCCCATTCGGTTTCGGCGCGCTTGCCGGCTTCCTTCGCGTCCCATGCCGCATAGACTTCCTGCGGAATCACGAACGGTGCCCACGTCCAGCCGAGCGCTTCGCGCGTCTTCGCGATTTCTTCCGCGCCGAGCGCCGCGCCGTGCACGTCGTGGCCGCCGGCCTTGGTCGCCGCGCCCTGGCCGATCACCGTCTTGCAGCAGATCAGCGTCGGCTTGTCCGACAGCTTCGCCTTCGCGATGGCCGCGTCGACCGCGTCGACGTCATGGCCGTTCACGTTCGGGATCACGTTCCAGCCGTAGGCTTCGAAACGCTTCGGGGTATCGTCGTGGAACCAGTTCACGACGTCGCCGTCGATCGAGATGCCGTTGTCGTCGTACAGCGCGATCAGCTTGTTCAGCTTCAGCGTGCCGGCGAGCGAGCAGGCTTCGTGCGAGATGCCTTCCATCAGGCAGCCGTCGCCGAGGAACACGTACGTGTGGTGATCGACGATCTTCGCGCCGTCACGGTTGAACTCGTCGGCCATCAGCGCTTCGCCGAGCGCCATGCCGACCGCGTTCGCGAGACCCTGGCCGAGCGGGCCGGTGGTCGTCTCGACGCCCGGCGTGATGCCGTATTCCGGGTGGCCCGGCGTCTTCGAGTGCAGCTGGCGGAAGTTCTTCAGCTCTTCCATCGGCAGGTCGTAGCCGGTCAGGTGCAGCAGCGAGTACAGCAGCATCGAGCCATGGCCGTTCGACAGCACGAAGCGGTCGCGGTCCGCCCAGTGCGGGTTCGTCGGGTTGTGCTTCAGATGGCGCGACCAGAGCGCGACGCCGATTTCGGCCATGCCCATCGGCATGCCGGGGTGGCCGGAGTTCGCTTGCTGAACGGCGTCCATCGCGAGCGCACGGATCGCGTTGGCCATCAGGGTGGTGGAGGCGGGAGACGAAGTCGTCATGTCGAGTCCGGAGAACGAGTCGAGGAAACGGGGGCACGGCGGCATCCGGAAGCTCGAGCGTCAATCGTTCCCGGCGCGCGGTGCGGCGCCTGACGGACGCGAAGCGGACGGAGCCTACGGACGGGGCTGTAAAGCTCGTCATTTTAACAGATGGGCTGACATTTCCCTTGTCGGCGAGTAGTGTTCCGGCACGGTTTTCCGTCAAACCGCCCGCCTCCTATAATTCAGACGTCGGAACTGCCAGCCCTGAGTGGCCCGCCCGTGAGCACGACCCTTCTTTTCCACCCTACGCCCGACTCCGCCTACGGCTTCCCGAATGCGCGGCGGCTCGCGCACGTCGCGTCCCCGCACCAGCAGATCGAAGTCTGGGAAACCCCGCAGCTCGGCCGCCTGTTTACGCTGGACGGCCGGCCGATGACGTCGGTCGGCGACGAGTACGTCTATCACGAGTGCATGACGCACCCGGCCGCGCTCGCGCATCCGGCGCCGCGCAAGGCGCTCGTGCTCGGCGGCGGCGACGGCGGCGCGGCGCGCCAGTTGCTCAAGCATGCGTGCATCGAGCGGATCGTGATCGCGGAACTCGACGACGAGGTGGTCGGGATGGCGCGGCGTTATCTCGACGACGTGCACCAGGGCGCGCTCGACGACCCGCGCGTCGAGGTCGTGATCGGCGACGCCACGCATTTCGTCGCGTCGACCGTCGAGCATTTCGATCTCGTCGTGTTCGACCTCACGCCGCCCGATTCGCCGGCGGCCGGCCTCTATACGCGCGCGTTCTACGCGCGGCTCAAGCGGATCCTGACGCCGTGCGGCGCGATCTCGATGCACCTCGGCTCGCCGGTGTTCCACGCGGCGCGCATCGCCGCGCTGCTCGACGACCTGCGCGCGAGCTTCGCGGTCGTCGATCCGTTGTCCGCGCACGTGCCGCTGTACGGCTCGCAGTGGCTGATGGCGATCGCGAGCGACACGCTCGACGCGGCCGCGCTGTTCGCACACGACATCGACGAACGGCTCGCCGCCCGCCGCGTCCAGGGCTTGCGCTACTACGACGCGCGGCTGCATGCGTCCCTCTTTGCCCTGCCGCGCGCGCTGCGCGATACACTGGGCGTCCGCCGCTGAGCGTCCGCGCGGCCGCCTCGCTGCCGTTTTTTCATCGCGTCTTCGCAACATTCGTGATGTGCTGCGCCGGGGCGGAACGCCCCGGACGCCGCGCCGCCCCCTGAACGAACGCCGAAGCATGGCATCAGAGCACGTGCCGAAGCGCCCACACAGGAGATTTTCATGACCGATCCACGTCCGGCCAACGTGCCTTGGTTGACGCCCTACCTGGCCGTACGCAACGCGCGCGCGGCCATCGATTTCTTCAAGGCCGCATTCGGCTTCGAGCTGCGCGACATGCACGACGAGGACGGTGCGATCATGCACGTCGAAATGGCCTACCGCGGCCAGCTGATCGTGATGTTCGCGCCGGAAGGCGCATTCGGCTCGACCGCGCTCACGCCGAAAAGCGCGAACGCCACCGCGCCGCAGTCGTTCTACCTGTATGTCGACGACGTCGACGCCACCTGGCAGCGCGCGCTCGACGCGGGCGCGAAGTCGCTGAGCGCGCCGCAGGATCAGTTCTGGGGCGACCGGTTCGCGCAGATCGAGGATCTCGACGGCTACCGATGGGCGCTCGGGCGCCGTCTCGACGCATGACCCAAACCGCTACACGCATGAACGAAGCCACCACCACCGCGGCCGTGCCGCGCTTTTTCGTCGACGCGGCACTGCGCGCCGACGCCACGCTCGTGCTGCCGGCCGATGTCGCGCGCCACGCGCAGGTGCTGCGCCTGCAGCCCGGCGACGTGCTCGCGCTGTTCGACGGCACCGGCGGCCAGTACCGTGCGCGGCTCGTCGAGATCGACAAGCGCAGCGCGCTCGCGCAGATCGACACGTTCGACCCGGCCGAAGCCGAGCCGCCCTATGGCGTGACGCTCGCGCAAGGCATCGCCGGCGGCGACAAGATGGACTGGGTGATCGAGAAGGCCGTCGAGCTCGGCGTGGCGGCGGTCGTGCCGCTGTCGACCGCGCGCGGCGTCGTGAAGCTCGCCGGCGAGCGCGCGGACAAGCGCGTCACCCACTGGCGCGGCGTCGTACGCGCATCGTGCGAGCAATGCGGGCGCAACCGCGTGCCCGACGTCGCGCCGGTCGCCGGCTTCAACGCGTGGCTCGATACGCTGCCGGCCGCGCCGGCCGACGGCGAGCTGCGGCTGCTGCTGTCGCCGCGCGCGAGCATCCCGTTCGCGTCGCTGCCCGACGCGCCGCCCGCTGCAACCGTGACGCTGCTGATCGGGCCGGAAGGCGGGCTGTCGCCCGACGAGGAAAGCGCGGCACGCGCACGCGGGTTCACCGCGATGTCGCTCGGGCCCCGCGTGCTGCGCACCGAGACGGCCGGCGCGGCCGTGCTCGCGGCGTTGGCGGCGCGCTGGGGCGGGTGGTGATGCGCGTCAGCGCGCGGCGCTCAACGGCTCGATGTCGATGACGCCGGAACCCTTGAGCGCCAATGCCAGCGCGTCGATGCTCGCATCGTCGAACGAGAAGGTCGTCGCGGTGACGCGCAACGGCGGCGTCGCCTGGATCGCCTTGATCAACGGACCGCGATAGCGCAGGTTCATCAGCATCGGCACGATCTGCGTGACTCCCACCGGCCGGCCGTCGTGCTGCGCTGCGGCGGCATCGACCGTGTCATTCCAGCCCTGGATGAAGCCGCCGGCATCGATCCGCGTGTTCAGTTCGATCCAGCGCCGCTTTTTCTCGTCCGCGCTGTCGTCCGATGCGCGCAACGCGGCGGCCTCGCGGCTCACATCGACATCGTGCTTCGCACGCCACGCCATGTAGCCCAGCGCGAAGACCATGTTGTCCAGCAGGATGTCGCCGTCATGCACGACGTGGGACAGGCGTCGCGGCGCCTGGCTCTCGACGAAGGCGGGTGTCAGGATCCAGACGCTGCCGTTGCGCAATGCGCCGGACGTCCGGCCGAGCGCGGGTTCGCCGCTGTCGACCGCGATGCGCGTCAGCAACCCCGCATCGACCAGTTCGTTCAGTTGGCCGGCCAGTGCCGGCGACGCGTGAATCGCACGGGCCACCGCCGCATACTGGTCCGGTGTCGAGCGCGCGCGCAACTCGGCAAGCAGCCGCTCGACCGCCGGATACACGGCCTGCGCCGCCGACGTCGGTGCCGGTTCGGCCGCGACGGCATCCGCTGCCGCCGCGCCCCCCATCGAAACAACGACTGCGGCAACCAGCAGTCCTCGCGTGAAGACGTTCATCGTCGACTCCCCGTTCGAATATCCGGCGCACCGGCGACCTGCACGGCGGCCCGAATGCAGCCCGTTACTTGCCGGCTTCGCCGTCCGCGTCCCTTATCTGGCCCAGCAGCGCGTTGACGACGGGCGGCAGCACGCCGCCGGGGGAACCGGTGATCCAGCCCTTGTCGTCCGTGCCGTAGAGGTCGATCCGGCCCGTCATGGTTCGGCTCGTCGGCGCGTTGTCGAACACGGGTACGGTGCCGTTGAAGAACGCCACGAGGAACGCCGCCCGCGCGTTGTCGTTCTTCAGGCGCGGGTTGCCGAGCTTCTCGCGCAGCGCCTTCATGCCGGGCTCCACGTCGGCGACGCGGCACGCGAATTCGACCGTCGCGATCGATTCGCCTTCCACCGATTCGTTCGGTTTGCGGGTCGAGCCGGTGGCCTTGCACTCGGAACGGGCGAGCGCATGCTGATACGACGCGACCGCTGCGGTCACCGGCCCACGCACCGTTGCGCGCACCTTCGCCGGCACCTTGGCCATGAAGGCGGCGACGATGTTGTCGCGCAGCGTGTCGGCGAGCTTCGGGATGGCCGCCACGTCGAGCGCATCCTTGCCTTCGAAGCGCGTGCGCGTTGCATCGTTGAACTGCACGGCCTTCGATGCGTCGCCATTGATGAATGCGCCGAGATACAGATCGGTCGTCTGCTCGGGGGTCAGCACTGCGGCCTGGGCGGCCGGTGGGATGCCGAGCGACAGTGCGCACGCGGTCAGCGCGCACACGAGCGGACGGCGCGCACGGGTGCGCGCCGCTAATCGGGTAGCGGTCATGGGGAAACGGCCCTCTCTCGAATGTTGGTCTGGTGTGATGCGCCCGGCGCGGTGCCTGCGCCCGGGCTGAGCGATTGTCGCGAAAAAAAGTGGGCGATGAAAGGTCTTTGTCGGATCGGGCCAAGTGCATGCAACACGCGCAGGCGCAAAAAAGCCCGCTCGAGGCGGGCTTCCAGGGATGTTGCCGGATCGGCCGCGGGCCGACGCGCGCTTACGCGAACGAGTAGAACACGCGGAACGCGACCTTGCGCTCGGCCCAGAATTCGGCCGCCTCGCGGAACACGTCGAGCAGCGTCTCGCGGCCTTCCTTGTCGAACTTCTGCGCGATCGGCAGCCCTTCGAGGACGATCACGAAACCGGGCTGCGCGCCGGCCTTCGCGACGAGGTCGGTCAGCGAGTCGTACAGCGCGTCGTAGTTCTTCCCGAAATGCTTCGGGAACAGGAACGACGTCGCGATCGTTTCCATCACTTCCTGCTTCGACTGCGCGGCGCCGCAATACGCATACAGGAAATGCTGGCCGAGCCGGCCGGCTTCGTCGGCGAGATCCTGCACGCGGAACGCGCGGATCGACTGCACGAGATTGGGTCGCACGGTCGTGAAAAGGCTCATAGGCTCCTCGTTCGATGAAAGCCCGGGCTCGGCTTCCTGTTGCTCCGGCGTACCGCCAGCCTGCGCCGCCGCGTGCAGTTGGATCACGCGCTGAAACAGATTGCCGTCACCGGCCGCGAACAGTTCCGCCGCCGCCGTTTCGTGCGCGTAGATGGAGTCGCTCATGCCATTCGTCCCGAAGTCATTCAACAATACGTTTAAAACTGCTGTAATGGTCGCCCGTGTAAAAACAGTTGTCGATCCGGCGCAAGGGCCCGCCACAGACGATCCGGCGCGCGCCGCGATTGCGGGCACGCGGCGTCGGTACCGTGTACTCATGGTAGTAGCCGCGCTTCGCTTTTGGCAGGATCCGCTCGCGGTTGCCAAACACGACGCCGTCTTTCTCGTACGGATAGGGACCGCCGGCGCCGATCAGGCCCAGCGTGGTCACGGCCTCGCGCGGAAGACGGGCGGTCGGAATCGTATCGAGCCCGCTCGCCGCCACGTCGGCCGGAACGACCTCCCGTGCGTAAGCGGCGGAAACCAGACTGCCCGTCGGCGTGCCGACGATACCCATCGCGAACATCGCGAAGACGGACGCGAGCGCGCCGTTGCGGAGCCACTTGCGTGCCATGAACCAGGGTTCCCGCTGTTAAATCAAGTAGTTGACGACCAACAAAGGCGTTAGCGTAGCGTTATTGGCCGCGCGAATCAATGTCCGTTTGGGAATCGAAAGCCTCGTGATATCCGGAATTGCGCATTTTTTACCGAAATCGCGCTACATTTATCTCGCATAGGATAAAATGCGGGTGGCGTCTCTTGTATGGCAAGACTCTGCCTCCTTGCCACGCTGCTACGCTGAGTGGAGAGAGATGCTGATGTAGCTTGAGGGAAGCGCGCTTGCGCCCTGCCCGCGGCGTGCCCATTGCGGGCACGCCTCTTTTTGCTTTTGTTTACAATTTCGCCCGACACGCCACGCCGGTTCGACCGGCCTGGCGCGTTCGTTTTGGCTCAGCGCGTGGCGTTCACGTCGGCGACCAGCAGCGCCGCCATGTTGACGATGCGGCGAACGGTCGCCGATTCGGTCAGCACGTGCACCGGCTGCGCAGCGCCCAGCAGGATCGGCCCGATCGCGATGTTGTTGCCCGCGGCCGTCTTCAGCAGGTTGTATGCGATGTTCGCGGCGTCGATATTCGGCAGGATCAGCAGGTTCGCTTCGCCTTCCAGCGTCGATTCCGGCAGGATTTCCTTGCGCAGCGCCGCGTCGAGCGCGACGTCGCCGTGCATCTCGCCGTCGACCTTCAGCTCCGGTGCACGTTCCTGCAGGATTGCGAGCGTATCGCGCATCTTCTTCGCCGAAGGTGCGTTGCTCGTGCCGAAATTCGAGTGCGACAGCAGCGCGACCTTCGGCTCGATGCCGAAGCGGCGCACTTCTTCCGCGGCCATGATCGTGATCTCGGCCAGCTCTTCCGGGGTCGGATCGACGTTCACGTGCGTGTCGACCAGGAAAATCTGGCGGCCCGGCAGCACGAGGCCGTTCATCGCCGCGTACACGCTGCAGCCCGGGCGCTTGCCAATCACCTGGTCGATGAAGTGCAGGTGGCGGTGCGTGGTGCTGATCGTGCCGCAGATCATCCCGTCCGCTTCGCCCTTCTTCACCAGCATCGAGCCGATCAGCGTCGTGCGGCGGCGCATCTCGACGCGCGCGAGCTGCTCGCTGATGCCCTTGCGCGCCATCATCTTGTAGTACGTCTGCCAGAAGTCGCGGTAGCGCTCGTCGTGCTCTGTGTTGACGACCGTGAAATCGATGCCCGGCGTCAGGCGCAGGCCGTAGCGCTGGATACGGTGCTCGATCACCGACGGGCGGCCGATCAGGATCGGCTTCGCGAGCTTTTCGTCGACGATGATTTGAACGGCGCGCAACACGCGCTCTTCTTCGCCTTCCGCGAACACAACGCGCTTCTTCTCTTCCGACGCGGCGCGCGCGATCTGGAAGATCGGCTTCATCGTCGTGCCGCTGTGGTACACGAACTGCTGCAGGTGGACGCGGTACGCCTCCATGTCCTCGATCGGACGCGTCGCGACGCCGCCGTCCATCGCGGCCTGCGCGACGGCCGGTGCGATCTTCACGATCAGGCGCGGATCGAACGGCTTCGGAATCAGGTATTCGGGCCCGAACGACAGGTCCTGGATGCCGTACGCGGTCGCGACGATGTCGCTCTGCTCGTGCTGTGCGAGCTCGGCGATCGCGTTGACGGCCGCGATCTCCATTTCACGTGTGATCGTCGTCGCGCCGACGTCGAGCGCGCCGCGGAAGATGAACGGAAAGCACAGGACGTTGTTGACCTGGTTCGGATAATCGGTACGGCCCGTGGCCAGCACCGCGTCCGGGCGCACTTCGAGCGCGAGTTCCGGCAGGATTTCCGGCGTCGGGTTCGCGAGCGCGAGGATCAGCGGGCGCTCGGCCATGCCCTTCACCATCTCCTGCTTCAGCACGCCGGCGGCCGACAGGCCGAGGAAGATGTCCGCGCCGTCGATCACTTCGGCCAGCGTCCGCGCTTCCGTTTCGCGGGCGAAACGCTCCTTGTCCGGATCCATCAGCTCGGTACGGCCCTTGTAGACCACGCCGGCCAGGTCGGTCACCAGGATGTTCTCGATCGGCAGGCCGATGTCGACCAGCAGGTCGAGGCACGCGAGCGCGGCGGCACCCGCGCCGGACGCGACGAGCTTCACCTTCTTGATGTCCTTGCCGACGACCTTCAGCCCGTTCGTGACGGCCGCGGCCACGACGATCGCGGTGCCGTGCTGGTCGTCGTGGAACACCGGGATCTTCATCCGCTTGCGCGCTTCGCGCTCGACGATGAAGCAGTCCGGCGCCTTGATGTCTTCCAGGTTGATCCCGCCGAAGGTCGGCTCCAGCGCGGCGATCACGTCGACGAGCTTGTGCGGGTCCGACTCGTTCAGCTCGATGTCGAACACGTCGATGCCCGCGAACTTCTTGAACAGCACCGCCTTGCCTTCCATCACCGGCTTCGACGCGAGCGGGCCGATGTTGCCGAGACCGAGCACCGCCGTGCCGTTCGTGACGACGCCGACAAGGTTGCTGCGCGCGGTGAAACGAGCCGCGTTGAGCGGATTCTCGACGATCTCCTCGCACGCGTACGCCACACCCGGCGAGTACGCGAGCGCGAGGTCGCGCTGGTTGATCATCTGCTTGGTCGGGGCGATCGCGATTTTCCCGGGGGTCGGGAATTCGTGATAGTCGAGCGCGGCTTCGCGGAGCTTGGCTTTGGAGGAGGCTTGGGTAGACATGTGTCTCTTGGCGGGCGGATTAGAATAACTGTTCGACGGCATTGTAGCGCCAATCATCGGCCGCCAGACCGGCGATTCGGGTGCAACAGCCGCGACAAAATTGTACTGAACGGTGCAGGAACGCCGCCGCTCGCCTCGTACAATGCCGTTCCTTCCATCGTTTCGGATACCCGCCGTGCCAGCCGCCCTCTCCGAGTTTTCGCTGATCGAACGCTTCTTCACGCGCCGCGCCGCGCAGGGCGCACGTGCGTCGACGCTCGGCATCGGCGACGATTGCGCGTTGATCACGCCTCGATCCGGGAAATTACTGGCCATTTCGACGGACATGCTGGTGGAAGGCCGCCACTTCTTCCCCGACGTCGCGCCCGACGCGCTCGGCCACAAGACGCTCGCGGTCAACCTGTCCGACCTCGCGGCGATGGGCGCCGAGCCTCGCGCGTTCACGCTCGCGTGCGCGCTGCCGCGTGCCGACGCGGCGTGGCTGGAAGCGTTCAGCAACGGGCTGTTCGCGCTCGCCGAGCGCTACGGCTGCGAGCTGATCGGCGGCGACACGACGAGCGGCCCGCTGAACCTGTGCGTGACCGTATTCGGCGAAGTCGCGCCCGACGCGGTGCTGCGCCGCGATGCCGCACGCGACGGCGACGATGTCTGGGTATCCGGCACGCTCGGCGATGCGCGCGCCGGG
>NZ_JAAGPP010000133.1:0-242 GCF_017104975.1 Burkholderia sp. Ac-20344 | reverse complement strand
TTTGAAAAAAAAAAAAAAAAGTCTGAATCCGCATCATTTCGAGACATCGCGTTTTCCCTCTTCTGCTTGTATACAAACTCTGCACTACGTCTCTCTTCCTCTTCTCCCCTTTCACACCTACCATATTTATCTTTGTCCTCGCCCTCGCCATTCACCTCCACCTCCTTCACTTCACTTCTGCTTTCTCGCTCTTTCTTCACTCATTCTTCATCCCCTCTTTCATCCTCTCACCGCTGTTGCTC